>JANXOQ010000095.1 GCA_025357775.1 Ferruginibacter sp.
CAGCAAGGGCTAAGGCTACAAAGCTGAGCCAATATATTTTTGAAAACCCAAATAGAATAATAAATAAACCAAAACCTGCAACTGCAAGTAGCGTTTTTACACCTTGTTTTCTTTTAATAGGAAAGGCAAGTAATAATAAAACACTTATAAGTGCGCCAATATCCATACTTGCATTTAAAAAGCCATAGCCAACAGGGCCTACATGCAATACATTTTCTGCAATCTCTGGTATAAAAGCAACCGCACCGCCAAAGAGCACAGCAAATAAATCTAGCGATATAACCCCTAGCAATGGTTTACTATTCCATACAAAACGAAAACCATGTTTAATAGACTCTAACATTGGTTCTCTTACTAAAACATTTATAGGTGGTTTGGGTTTTATTTTAAATGCTAAAAATGTGGCAAAAGCCAATAGCATGGCACACACAAAATATGCGTTAGAAATGCCAGCGTATGCAATTAATAAACCACCAGTAGCATGACCTGTAATGGAAGAAAATAAATAAGTAGATGAATTAATAGAAATAGCTCTAGAGAGTTGTGAGCGTGGTACAATTGCTGCTATCATACTACTTGCGGCTGGTGAGGCAAATGAGCGTACAATACCTGTACAAAAAACTGCTAAAAGAATACAATATATTTTATTGTTAGGGAATAAATTAAACTGTGACATACTTACAATTGCCAATCCAATTGCAATTAATACATAAAAAATATAAGTAGTAGAAAGTATTTTTTTCTTATCATGCGTATCTATATAATGCCCCGCATACATGGCAGAAATTACCGCAGGTAAAAACTCTGTAAGCCCTGCCACACCAACCATATAAGTATTTGCTAGTTTAAATACTTGGTAAATTACAATTGTAGAAATCATACGAACCCCAAGAGTGTAAAATAATTTGGCACCAGAAAAATGCCAAAACTCTAGTGGTAAATTATTTTCCTCAGTTGCTAATTTATCTTCTTCTTTATTCATTATTTGATATCAAAGATTTTTTAAATATTGCATCTAAAATTATTGCAAGATTTATTAATATTTTTAAAGTTATTTTGTAGTCTTAATATATGTTTGCTATGGCTTAGCAATCCATAATTTTAAAGCTTTAATACTTTCTTTATGGAAGGGTAAGATAATGTTGTCCATTTTCATAGTCCTTATCTAGCGCATCAATTATTATTTTTAAATGCGCTGAATTATCAATAAAGTCTGCATTAGACGCATCTACAAAAAGGGTTTTAATATTATGCTGTTTTATATATTGAGTATAGGTTTCTTGCAAACTAAATAAATAATCGTTTGGTATATCTTGTTCATATTTCCTATTGCGCTGCTTAATATTTTCTTGTAATTTATTTACTGGTCTATGTAAGTAAATTAAAATATCTGGCTGTAAAATTTGTGGGTTTATAATTTCAAAAAGTTTTTGGTACAGTCTAAACTCTTCATCTGGCAAGTTTACTTTTGCAAACAATAAGCATTTAGTAAATAAATAATCAGACACAGTTACTGTCTGAAACATATCTTTTGTTTGCAACAAATCTTTAAGCTGCTTATAACGCTCTGCCATAAAAAATAATTCAAGCGGAAAAGCATATTGCTGGGGGCTTTCATAAAATTTTGATAAAAAAGGATTTTCAGCAAATTCCTCTAAAATAAGCTTAGCATTGTAATGTGTACTTAATAAATTAGCAAGTGTTGTTTTACCTGCTCCAATATTCCCTTCTATTGTTATAAAATTGTAATTCATATATATCAAAATAATAGCAAAAAGCACAAATATTACTAAATCTTTTGCACATTTAGACTGTCTTTACAGCTTATGATTAACTCTTTTATAGTTCTATTAAGTAAGGGGTGTATTAATGTAGGAGCAAGTTCATTTAATGGAATAAGCACAAAGCGACGATTTTGAATTTCAGGATGAGGAACAATTAAATTTTTTGTATTAATAACTTCATTGTTGAAAAATAAAATATCTATGTCAATAATTCGAGGTGAATTTTTAAAAGTTCGTACCCTGCCCATCTTTTTCTCTATTGCTAATAAAGCTTTTAGCAGTGCTAGAGCAGTAAAATTTGTATCAATAACTATTATTTGGTTTAAAAAATCTGGCTGGTTTTCATTACCCCAAGCAGCTGTAGCGTAAAAAGATGAAGCCCTGGTAACAGCACCAACTGTAGAAGCAATTATTGAGGTAGCATGTAGCAAAAGCTCCTTACTATTACCCATATTGCTACCAACTATAAGATAAGCTTTATTCATATTCAAATTGTAAAAAGCCTTTTATCGCTTCTAAATTGTTTTGTAGCAGCAATTTTTATTTTTTTAAAATCTGCATGCATAGGATTTATTAAAAAATTATGCTCATCATTTATTACAGCAGAAGGTACTTTTAGCAATAAGTTATTTTGAGATTTTATAAATTCATCCCCTATAAATTTTGTATAACTGTTATCAAATATCCAATCTTGTTTTAGTTTTGATATTTTTATTTCTTTCACTTCTGTAGCATTAGGCAAAGAAATACTCAGTAAAGATAATTCAATTGTAAAATCTTTAAACTGGCTATGCACCAGCATTTCAAGTACTGCTAACGAAATATTTTCAGTTACATATAACATACCCAACCCCTTAGAATTCCATCTACCACCAAATAACTTTGCGCCAGTGCCAGAGAGATCTTTGCTATATTGTATGTTGCAAATTCTATATACTATCATGCGAAAATACCATGTTGTATTCTACCCAATTCTGATAATACATTTTGTATACCATCGAAGGTAGATAACGATTGTACAGACAAATTACCTTCTAAAGAATATGGGTTTCTAATTATCCAACTATAAAAATTTTCGGGCTTGCCAAAAGTAATAATAGCCTCCTTTAATACTTTTTGAATAAGTGAAATACGCTCTCCATTTATAGGTGCAAAAGTACCATTGTTCTTTGCATAACGCTGCAAAGTACGCTCACTTATATGCAATATGCCTGCCCATTCTGCGTAGCTAAAAGGTATTTTATCTGCTAATTTTTTAAAATCGTTGTAAGAAAATTCGTTAGGTGAAGTACTCTTTTTTGCAATTTCATAATAGGCAGAAGGCTCATTTAACATATTTGTAGTTTCCCCTTCTTTATACTTAGTAGCTAATATTTTTTTTGCTTTTTTCATAATTGCGCCATTTGGCAACGAATATACGACACTTGTCACAATATTACAAATATTATATAAACTTTTTCTTTTAGCTTTACAGCAAATTATTTGTTTATGAAGTATAGTCAAGTTAAAGCAATGTTTGCTATAACGAAAGCAAGTTTGAGGTCTATTACAAGAAGTCCATCGGCGGTGGTATTTAGTTTTGTATTTCCATTTATTTTTATAATAGTATTTGGGTTTATTGGTGGTGGTAGCGGTATGCAATCGTATAAAATTGTATTAGCAGATGGAGCAGATACAACTAATGAATTATATACTTTATTAAAAAACACAGAAGGAGTAAAATTTCTAAAATATGATACTCCTCAAAAATTGAAAGAAGCTGTAGACAAAGGTAGAATTGGTGGAATTTTAAACATTACCAAAACGCCAAATTCCTCTTCACCTTATAGAGTAGATATTAAAAGCGCATCTTCAAGCAATGATATGTGGCCACAATTAAAAACATTATTGGAAAATGTAATAAATAAAGTAAGTGATGCTAATTATAAAGACAGACCCAAATTTGCATTATTTGATTTTGATTTTAAAAGAGATATTTCTCAAATAAGAGAATACAAAACCATTGATTTTATACTACCAGGGCAATTAGGGTTTTCCTTATTAAGTGCAGGCGTATTTGGCGTAGCATTTAGTTTTTTCAATTTAAGAAATCAACTAATATTAAAACGATTTTTTGCAACACCAATTAGTAGAACACATATTATATTAGGAGAGTGTTTTAGCAGGGTTATTTTTCAATTAATAACAGCAGTTGTTATTATTTTGGTTGGCAAATATCTTTTTGGTTTTACACTTGTAAATGGTATCCAAACATTTTTTGAAATGATATTTCTTAGTTTTATTGGCTTAATAGTATTTATGGGGTTTGGTTTTATTGTAAGTGGCTTGGCAAAAAGCGATAGTACAATACCACCATTTGCTAATTTAATTACGCTGCCACAGTTTTTATTAGGAGGCACTTTTTTTTCAGTAACTGCTTTCCCTATATGGTTGCAACCTATTTCAAAAGCTTTGCCACTTACACATCTTAACACCGCTATGCGTGCAGTAGCTTTTGAGGGGCAAAACTTGTGGGAGGTAAAAAACGAAATTGGAATTTTATTGTTGTGGGCTGTAATTGTTTATGCTATTGCAATAAAAGTTTTTAAGTGGGAGTAAAAAATGAATTATATGAAAATGATAAAAGCTGTATTTTTTGTATTTGTAGGTTTAACAATTATGATAACACTTATTTCTCTATTAATACCTAGTAGAATTGTAACAGCCAGTGCGGTAAGTGTGCAAGCAGATTCTACAAAGTTATTTAGTGAAGTAAGTGAACTGAAAAATTGGAGACATTGGCATCCTGCTTTTAAAAATGACTCTTCGATTTTGAATTTTACCAGTAGCAAAAATGAGTTAAACGATATAGCAACTTGGGAGCAAAATGGTAAAGCATACCAAATGGTTGTAACAGAAAAAAAATATCCTCTTGTAAAAATTAATATACAAGCCAAATGAGAAAAAGATGTAGAAAATGTATTTACACTAATGCCTGTAATGGAGCAAGGTAATATGCAAGTACAATGGCAAGCAGTAACCAATCTAAAATGGTATCCTTGGGAAAAATTTAGCGGAATTTTTCTAGAAAAAATGGCAGGAGCTGGCAACGAAGAAGCACTCAAATCATTAAAATCTTTTGTAGAAGGAAAATAAATTTATTTTAAAAATTTTAAGTTTCTTTTTATACCTGCAAATTTGCTTCTCTTTAGTGGAGATTTACTAAATACAATTTTAAATTTTTCTTCTGTTAGTTCATTCCAGTCGTTAGTTGAAAAATGTAGTAACTCATTTATTGGCTTAAAACCTTCTACATTATTAGGTTTGCTAAATCTATTCCATGGGCATACATCTTGGCAGGCATCACATCCAAACATCCAATTATCAAATTGCCCTTTCATTTTAGAAGGTATCAATGCATCTTTTAGTTCTATAGTAAAGTATGAAATACACTTACTTCCATCTATTACTTTATTAGGCAAAATTGCCTCTGTAGGGCATTCATCTATACATTTTGTACAGGTGCCACAATAATCTTTTATACCTGCTTCATCCGCTAACAATTCTACATCTACAATTAGCGATGCAATAAAAAAAAATGAGCCTTGTTTTTTATTGATGAGGTTTCCATTTTTACCCACCCAACCTAAACCAGCTTTCTGAGCCCATGCACGCTCAAGCACAGGTGCACTATCTACAAACCCACGCCCATGTATTTCGCCTATTTTCTCTTGCAATAAAATGAAAAAATGGTTTAATTTTTCTCTAATTACTTCATGGTAATCTTTACCATAAGCATATTTAGAAATTTTAGGAGCAGTACTATTTTGTGCTTCTTGCGGAAAATAATTTACAAGTAATGTAATTACAGATTTTGCACCTGGCACCAATTTAGTAGGGTCAGTACGTAGGTCAAAGTGGTTTTCCATATAATGCATATTACCATGCATTCCTTTACCAAGCCATGTTTCAAGGCGGCGAGCATCATCATCTAAAAACCCAGCCTTAGCTATGCCACAAAAATCGAAACCCAATAATGTGGAAGTGTCTTTTACGATTTTTGTATGTGTAACAGCATTCAAAATAAAAAATTATTAAATTAAAATTGAACCTGATAGTATTATAGAATTAATACTTTTTAACTCTAAAGATTAGAGTTAATAAACTTAACTCAACGTTGCACAGGCTGTACATTAATTATTAATATAAAATGAAGACACAAAAATTGAATTAAAATTTAATGTCATAACCAACCAATGCTATTACTTCAAAATAGCCAAAATGATGCGACGCTCTGTTACCTTTAGTAGTTTCAGTATTTACCAAAGCATTTAAATAGTTTACATAACCAGATTTTACAGTGGTTTCTAAAAACCATCTTTTACTAAAATAATATCTTGCACCAGCTTCAGCACTTATGTTAAACCCCGACACATGAAAATTATTATTAAAACGGTTACCACGGTATGTAAAATCTGTACGAGGTATATTTATACCAGCACCTGCTTTCCAAATAAAAGTAAAAAGCGGTCTTGTATTGGCTTTATTCTTCATCAAAGTATTTTGTTGCACATAGTTAATATGCAACAAATTTCCACCATCAGTATGTTCAAAATGTAAGAATGTGGCTGGGTTTAAAATACTATCACCATCTACAAGTTTGCCATCAATAGTACCTTGTACATTTACTTTTTGCCCATCGGTAACAACGTATTTTATATGGTCAAAATTTATTTCTATTGCACGAGTCTTTTTTTCATTTAAATAAAAACCCATTCTATAATTATATTGTGGAATAGAAATTTGCGTTGGCACTTTATATATAGCATCAAAGTCTGGTTTATCAGCAGCTTTGGCATTTATTAAAGTAAAATTATCGCCGTTGGCTAGTCTAAAATTAATATCACTCTTTGTATACCATTCTCTATTGTAGCCCCACTGTATATACATTCCTTTAAACCATTTTCCTTTTTGTGCAAAAGAAAAATGTGAAAATGTTAAAATAAGTAAGGCAAGAAATATTTTTTTCATTTTAATAGAATTACTCACAAAATTACAACAAATTTTAAAACCCTATTTCATATAACTTTGTATTTTAAAATAAACACATGGCAAAAACCACAAAACAAAAAAGCATATTAAAAGAAAGCTCTTATACTTTTTTAGAGCAATACATTAATAACCCCTCTCCTACTGGTTTTGAAAGCGGTGGCCAAAAATTGTGGATGCAATATTTACAACCTTATGTAGATTCTTTTTTTACAGATGCTTATGGCACTGCTGTAGGTGTAATAAATGCAGATGCTCCATTTAAAGTAGTAATAGAAGCCCATGCAGATGAAATAAGTTGGTTTGTAAATTATATATCTGCGGAAGGGTTGATTTACTTAAAAAGAAATGGAGGTGTGGACCACCAAATAGCTCCAAGCATGAGAGTGGCAATACATGGCAAAAAAGGAAAAGTAAGGGCAGTATTTGGGTGGCCTGCTATACATACTAGAATGAGTAATAATGAAAACAAAGAACCACAACCAAAGGTAGAAACTCTTTTTTTAGACTGTGGTGCTCGTACAAAAAAAGAAGTAGAAGCATTGGGCATACATATAGGCGCTGTAGCTGTGTACGAAGAGCCATACGAAGAGCTAGCACATGGTTACCTTATTGGACGAGCCTTTGATAATAGAATTGGTGGTTTTATGATAGCCGAAGTAGCTCGTTTGCTTAAAGAAAATAAAAAGAAATTACCTTTTGGTTTGTACATTGTAAATGCAGTGCAAGAAGAAATAGGATTGCGTGGTGCAGAAATGATAGCTAGAAGAATAAAGCCAGATGTAGCTATTGTAACGGATGTAACACACGATAGCACTACGCCGATGATAAATAAAATGATAGAAGGGGATTGTGCTTGTGGCAAAGGTCCATCATTATGCTATGGACCAGCAGTGCATAATAAACTATTAGATTTTGTAGAAAAAATAGCAAATAAAAACAACATTCCTTATCAAATGAGAGCGGTAAGCAGAAGTACTGGTACCGATACAGAATCTTTTGCATATTCAAATGATGGCTGCCCATCTGTACTTATTTCTATACCACTAAGGTATATGCATACTACTGTGGAAATGCTACATAAAGATGATATTGAAAACACTATAAAATTAATGTACGAAACGTTGATTACACTTACGCCAAAAACGAACCTTAGTTATTTTAAATAAACATTAATGAAAGAAGAAGCTAAATATATTAGGCTATTTGGAGTAATATTTTTTTCATTTATGGCTTTTATTGCTTTTATAGCAGCATTAATGATGATACTAAAATATACTTTTAGAATGTTAGACCATGTTCCATGGTTTTCATTAATGTTTACTTTATTTGTAATTTGTGTACCAGCAGTTTTATTTATAACAGTTTATCTTATTTATATAAAGCATACAAAGCCACATCCATCCAAATCTGCTAAAGTTTTTTCTTACGTAATTTTTGCAATAGCACTTAGTGCTTGGATGTATTATTGGTTTCTAGATTTTATAATATTTTTTAAACATCATTACAATAGCATTGGTGAATATAATTGCTATAACCTTGCTTTTTTAGCTGCAAATGTTGGAGCAATATTTTTAGTAGGTATTGTGCAAGCTTTAAATACTAATAAAGAAGTGGGGTGGATAGAAAAGTATGAGCAACGAAAAATGGAAGAATAAATACTAATTTTATTTACTTACTGGATTAGAATTTTATAGATGATAATGAATATGTATTTGTAAATATTGAAGATTCACAAGTGCTATGGTTATAATAAATATTTTTTTAATAACCATAACAAAATACCTTTTTAATCAAATAAATTTTGTTGAGCAGTTTCCTCCTTCGGCTGTATAAATTCCATTTCTATATTTTTGTTAAAGTCCATAAGTTTACTCCCTATTGCCTTCCAACCCATTATTTCTACTAATTTATCTACTTTAAACTTTACGTTGTTTACTTGTTGCCCCTTACCTGTTTTTACATTTAGCAAAGGCAATTCATCAGATGAAATAGCGGTAAGTAAATTATTTTTTCCCTCTTTAATAAAGAAATATTTACTATTTAGGGTAGTAGTTTCTATTTTAAAACGTTTTACATTGTATTGGTTTTTATCAGCATCTAAATACACAGCAGAGAAAATTTTATTAGTATCAAATTTTAATACACTTAATATTTTATCCATTTCAAAACGCTGTGTAAGCTCTTGGTCTATCATTTCATAATTACCATCTTTGTAGAAAACAACTAACCTATCTTCTGCTTCAAACTTACCAAGATACAAACCTTTTTCGTCAACATTTAATCTGCCAAACTTATCATCATACCACAATTTTTTAGCATCTAATGTTGATTTTCCTGCTTCTTTAAAACGAATTGTTTTTATTGGATATTTTGTAACGGTGTTGCCCATAGAACTCCTACCCTTTATTTCCAAATCTTCAAAGAAAAAATCAAATTCTTTTTTCTTTGCATTGCAACTAATGCTTAAAATTATTTTTACTACCTCGGCTTCCCCATTTGCATTAGCAGTAAAATAATGCACTTTACTTTTTTCAGCACCTTTGGTTAAGTCATACTCCTTCTCCCTTGTAATGCCTGTTACATTAAATCGTTTTGCAAAACTTGTTCCTGTTTTTCCATCTACATATATTACATTATAAGTAGTGCGTTCATCGCCTTTTTGAAAAACAGCTGCATGTATAATATCCCTTCCAATAAACGTTTTATCACTCACACGCACTACTTTCATAATACCTGCTTTGGTAAATGCAATGATGTCATCCAAATCAGAAACCTCTCCAATGTATTCATCTTTCTTTAAACCAGTGCCAATAAACCCATCAGCAAAATTAGCGTACAACTTAATGTTGGCAATGGCTACAGACTTTGCTTGTATGGTGTCAAATGCACGAATTTCTGTTTTTCTTTCTTTGCCTTTACCAAATTTTTTTAGTAAATTTTCATAATATGCTACTGCATAATCTGTAAGATTTGCAATATCATTTTTTACCGATTTCATATCTGCTTCCAGATTTTTTATCTGTGCATTTAGCTCATCAATATCTAACCTATAAATTCTGCGAACAGGTTTTTCGGTAAGTTTCACTATATCATCTCTTGTAATATCACGTTTTAATAATTTTTTAAATGGCTCAAACGCTTTATCAATTGCTTCTAAAACTTTATCCCAAGTTTCGTGTTTCTTTTCTAGTTCTTTGTAAATTTTTTCTTCAAAAAATATTTTTTCTAAACTTGTATAGTGCCATTTTTCTTGCAACTCAGCCAAGCGTATTTGCAATTCTTTTAGCAACAAATCTTTTGTATAATCTGCAGAAGCTTTTAGCAATTCTGTAACGGTTAAGAAAACGGGTTTATCATCAGCAATTACACATGCATTAGGAGAAATGGACACTTCACAATCTGTAAAAGCATACAATGCATCTGTAGTAATATCAGGGGAAATTCCAGCAGCCAATTCAACCGTAATTTCTACATCAGCTGCAGTTAAGTCAGTTACTTTTTTTATTTTTATTTTACCATTGTCATTTGCTTTTACAATGCTCTCCATTAGGTTGGTTGTAGTTACTCCAAAAGGCACACTTTTTATTACTAGTGTTTTTTTATCTACTTCTTCAATAATAGCTCTTACCCTAATTTTTCCGCCACGCTTACCATCATTGTAGTTGCTCGCATCCATTATACCACCAGTAAGAAAGTCAGGTAGCAATTCAAATTTTCGCCCACGTAAGTATTTTATAGAAGCTTCTATTAGTTCACAAAAATTATGAGGAAGGATTTTTGTTGCTAAACCTACGGCAATACCTTCTGCGCCTTGCGCAAGCAGCAAAGGAAATTTCATTGGCAATGTTACAGGCTCATTTTTTCTGCCGTCATAACTCAGCTGGTTATTAGTGGTTTTGGCATTAAAAGCAACTTCTAATGCAAATTTACTCAAGCGAGCTTCTATGTAACGGGGTGCGGCCGCATCATCACCTGTGCGTACATCACCCCAGTTTCCTTGAGCTTCTATAAGCAAATCTTTTTGCCCAAGGTTTACCAATGCATCGCCAATACTCATATCTCCGTGGGGGTGGTACTGCATGGTTTGCCCAATAATATTGGCCACTTTGTTAAAACGTCCATCGTCCATTTCCTTCATAGCATGCAGTATGCGACGTTGTACAGGTTTTAGCCCATCTTCAATAGCGGGTACTGCACGTTCCAAAATTACATAACTAGCATAATCCAAAAACCATGTTTTGTATTGACCGCCAATGCCTGTGTCCGTGTGTTTGTAATCTTCTTTCGGTGCTTTTGCCATAGTGTTTCACACAAAGCAAATAAGAAAGGCAAGGTTGCAAAGCCCATCTAATTTGCTTATTTTTTTTTATATCAAGAAAAATTTTGCTTAATTTAATTTCACAAAAAGCGTTTAGGAAAAGCAACGTTTTCTTTGCAGCTTTTGCATTTGCAATTAGCGACTTTGCATGATAATTACTCAATCTTAAATTCCAAATCCTTCATATTCTTCACTCCGCCTTGTGTTTCAAAAACCTGCTTTGTAGCAAGCGTTCTTAGCCTCCAAAACAAATATGCATAGCTGGTTGTGTTTTTTGCCTTATTCAAAAAATTACTAATAATTTTAGATCCTTTTTGCCACTCTCCTGTTACATATTTTTTTAACTCCGCATCAAAATAATCATAATCATACTGTATTAATTTTTTGCCTCCTTCCAATAAACGAATGCCTTTGCTTTCCTCACTTATTTTTGTCCACTCATCAGGGTCCACTTCAAACTCACTCGGCGTTATTTCTCTAGCTAGTTTTTTTGCTTTTAAAAATTCTTTAGCAGGTATTTCGTGCAGACACTCAGGGTAAAAAATATTTCCTTTTTCATTTATAAAGGGCAAATTGTTTAGGTACAAAATAAATACCCTGTTTTGAAATTCCTTCATATAATGCAACAACCAATAATATCCACACACATCATGCTTGTTTTGTGCTGCCCAAATCCAAATTATTTCAGCTTCATCTCTTCTCAAAGTGCCTACCAATTTTGCTATTGTTTTGTAATCATTTACAGCAACGCTTTCTATACTTCCTTCATAGTCTCCACCAATTAGCACTTCATGCCACCATCTTTTTCTATTTTCAATCCCTTCCCCTACATAAATATTTGTTAGTGGCCCAACTGCATAATCATCATTTATATGTATTATTTCTCCTTGCAATGTTTCATCCAATGCTATTGCTTCTTGCAACACTTTTATATCTGCTTCGTTAAAAACTATATGTATCAT
>JANXOQ010000160.1 GCA_025357775.1 Ferruginibacter sp.
CATTTTTCTCTAATGGTTAAAATGCCAATTAAAATATCTGCTGTGTGGCGCAAATAGGTAAAAGGAAAAAGGTTTTCACGGCTATGTTTATCTACTAAAATAATCATGTTGTAAATTACATTTTATTGGGCAAAGAAAAAAAACTAGGCTTAGTAAGCCTAATGAAATTTGTGATTTTTAAAATACACAAAAAGACTTATTCAATATTTTAAACATAACCTATCTTTACTGCTATGAATATTTCAACCGAAAACCTACAACAGTACCTAGATAAACTTAAAATAAAACAGCTAAATGATATGCAGCTAGCTGCTATTGATGGCATAGAAACCAATAATGATATTGTATTATTATCAGCTACAGGGTCAGGAAAAACACTTGCATTTTTACTGCCAGTTTTAAATTCGTTAGATGCAGATAATAAAAATGTGCAAGCACTTATTATGGTACCAAGCAGAGAATTAGCGTTGCAAATAGAATCTGTATTAAAACAAATGCATACAGGCTTTAAAATAACAGCATGCTATGGTGGGCATAAAAGAGAAATAGAGGAAAATAATTTAATACAACCACCAGCTATTATAATTGGCACAGCAGGTAGAATGGCAGATCATATTCGAAGAAATAATTTTAGTACAAAAGATGTACAATTTTTAGTACTGGATGAGTTTGATAAAAGTTTAGAACTGGGATTTATAGAAGAAATGCAATTCATTTTACAGTCATTGCCTGCAGTAAAAAAACGAATGCTTACTTCTGCAACTAATGCAGTAGATATTCCAGCATTTGTTCAAATGAAAGAACCCGTAACGCTAAATTTTTTGCCTGAATCTAATGAAGAAAATAAAAGCTTACGTATACATACTTTATTGAGCGATGATAGAGATAAATTACAAACATTATTACAATTAATTTGCTATTGCAATAATACAAGCACAATTGTTTTTTGCAATCATAGAGATGCGGTTGAACGTACAAGCGCATTTTTAAACGACCAAGGGATTGTAAATGTTTTTTACCACGGTGGCATGGAGCAGTTAGATAGAGAAGTAGCTTTAACAAAATTTAGAAATACCACTTCTAATATTTTAGTAACAACCGACCTTGCAAGCCGTGGGTTGGATATTGATGATATTAGAAACATTATACATTACCATTTGCCACACTCAGAAGCAGAGTTTACACACCGTAATGGGCGCACTGCTCGTATGGATGCTACTGGCAATGTGTATGTAATATGGAGTGATGAAGAACAACTACCAGCTTACATAACTAAAGATGCCACTGTATTTGAATTGCCAGAGAAACTTAGTATACCAGATAAACCAAAATGGAGCACCTTATTTTTTAGCGCTGGCAAAAAAGACAAAATTAATAAAATAGATATCGTTGGTTTTTTATCGAAAGTATGCCATTTAAAAAAAGATGAAATAGGCTTAATAGATGTAAAAGATTTTACTGCTTTTGCTGCGGTGAGAAAATCGAAAATAGGCGAAGTAATAGAGTTGGCAAAAGAGGAAAAAATTAAGGGTAAAAAGGTAAAAGTTTTTATGGCAAAATAAAAGCAATTGGTAGTGCTTAGTTAGCAATAGTATGCTAACATTATTCAATAAGCTAATTTATAAAAGTTTTATAAGATTTAATTCTTCAAAAAAAAATTCATACTTCCAACTATACAATGAGTTGGAAAACAGCATTTAACCTGCCTTCCAACCATCTTTTAGTGTAACAGTTCTATTAAAAACGATTTTCTCTTTTGTACTTTCTTTATCCAAACAAAAATATCCTTTTCGTAAAAATTGAAAACTGTCGCTGTGCTTAGCATTTAATAAAGAAGGCTCAATGTATGCTTGCACAATGTGTAATGAATCTGGATTTATGTAATCTTTGAAATCGCCTTCTTCGCTGCTAGGGTTTTCTACTTTAAACAATCTATCGTACATACGAACTTCCGCTAACGCAGCATGGGCGGCACTTACCCAATGTATAGTTCCTTTTACAGCTATGCCGCTTGTATCACTTCCACTTTTACTTTCAGGGAAATAAGTACAATGTATAGCCGTTACTTTACCATTGGTATCTTTATCAAACGTATCGCAACGCAGTATGTATGCACTCTTTAGGCGTACATTAGCACCTGGTGCAAATCGAAACCATTTTTTTGCAGCCTCTTCCATAAAATCTTCTCTTTCTATCCACAGCTCTTTACCAAAAGGAATTATACGATTACCATAAGCTTCGTCAGGACCATTCTCACTTACTAGCTCCTCTGTTTTTCCATCTTCGTAATTGGTGATAATTAATTTTAAAGGATCAAGCACAGCCATTGCTCTAAGAGCAGTATTATTCAAATCTTCTCTCAAGCAAAATTCTAGCAAACTAAAATCAATTACGTTTTCTCTTTTAGCAATACCAACTTTATCACAAAATGTACGAATGCTTTGCGGTGTGAAACCTCTTCTACGCATACCACTAATTGTAGGCATACGAGGATCATCCCAACCAGCCACATGATTTTCTTCTACCAATTGTTTTAGCTTACGCTTACTCATTACAGTATATGATAAATTTCTTCTTGCAAATTCGTATTGGTGGCTAGGAAAAATTTCTAACTTTTCAATAAACCAATCGTACAATTCTCTATGTGGTATAAATTCTAATGTGCAAATAGAATGTGTAATATTTTCTATACTATCGCTTTGTCCGTGTGCAAAATCATACATTGGGTA
>JANXOQ010000147.1 GCA_025357775.1 Ferruginibacter sp.
CAAAGCCCTGTTCGTTAGCAACAATTGTATCGACACACCTCAACAATTCAACCATTATGCAATTAAAAAGACAAGAAGTACTTGAATTGTTTTGCAGTTCAGTTGACAACGCTTACTACTTATATCAAACTGCAAGTGAGACAGCGTTACACTTGAAAAATAAAAAATATCCAAGTCTTGGACTTGCAGAATTAGCATTAGAAGAACTCGGTAAATCTTATAGTTGTTTAGCTATGTATTCAAAAGCTGACACAACAAAAGATTGGACTGCGTTTTGGAAAGAGTGGCGACAACACGACTTGAAAGCTCACAGAGCATTCTTCTATGAATTCTTTTGTTTGACTAGAATTGAAATTGAATTTGGCGACAAAGAATTAAAATTTCCAACCATAAGACAGAGTTTTTCAAAAGAAAAGGAAGTAGCGTTTTATGTTGACATTGACAAAGGCAATCGTAAAATTCATAAACCTGATACAGACATTTCAGACGAAGAATGTTTAAGACGAGTAACAAGTCTTGTAGGCTTATTTAGTGCTGCTTTTTATATAAGGGATTGGTTAAGAGAAAGCAATTCAGAAGATTTCAAAAATGCAATTTCTGACTATGCAGACCTCACTTTGACAACAGAAATGTATCAACAAGATGTTTTAGGTGTACTAGCAAAAATGAAGGAAGACAATTCTGAATATAATAAAGGTCTTGACAAAATCATTGACCTTTTTACGAATGACGAAACGAAGCCCAAGTAGAACAACTGTTGCTAACATTGGGTTTGGCAAAAGTGGGGCTGACGTAGTAATAATGAGCATTTGTAATTCTATTCAGCTTTGGTTCCAGCTTGACGAAATTCTATTTGGCTTTTAGTTCTTACCTTCAACTTTTGTAACAATATTGGGCTTCGGTTCCAAGCTGACGGAATTCTATTTCCCCACCTTCGCCAAGCCCTGTTCGTTGTGTGTACGTGTGCAACACTTTGAAACTTTTAGTTGTCTTACTATAAATTATGAATTATGAGAATGAATATTTTATTAATTGTTGTTTTAGTAATGATACTATTATCTTGTAAGAAAGATAAAAATCCAGTAGAAATTAGTGGGTTATACTCAGAAATGACACCTATTATCGGACGTTCACAACTCAACTTCATAAGCAACAATTTTGTTGTAAAAAGTGAAACAGGAAGTATTTATAGAGACACATTTAAATACTCTATATCAGTTGGAAAAATTTTAATGACACCAATTTGGACAAATCAAAACCCAGGTCAAACTTTTGATTTTGAGAAAATTGATGAAAATACTATAAAAGTTGAAAACCTTTATCCAAGTATTCCAGAGTCTCCAAAAAGCTATATGACATTCAAAAAATAATATTTAAAACTAAAATTATGAAAAAATATTTTATATTCCTTTTGTCTTTTATTGTACTATTTTCTTCTTGTAAAAAAGATAGCAATAAAGGAATATTAGGAAAATGGAAACTTATAGAAGTTTACAATGGATATGCTAATGGTGGAAATTTTCAATGGAATAATATTTCAAATGAAAATTCTCACACTTTAAACATTTCTGACAATGGACAATATCTTCGTCAAGAAAATTTAGGTGGAAATAGTCAACAATGCGTTGGAACATACATATTGCAAGCAGACAATAACCTTGAGATAAACACTAATTGCAATAGCGTAACAGAAAAAATGAAAATAAGCGAAGTGACATCAACCGTCCTTATTATTGATAGACAAGTAATCGAAGGAAAAATACGCTATAAATATTCTACGGACAAATAGATGTACGGCACACAACATTGGGTTTTGTGCAAGTTGGGCGGAAGGAATAACAATGAGCATTTGAACATATCCGAGCTGTGGTTCGGGCAGAAGAAATACTAATGAGCATTTGTAATATATTTTCTACATTTGTTTTTCAATCAGCTTCGGTTCCGAGCAGAAGAAATACTAATTCCCAACCTGCACAAAGCCCTAGCCGTTAGCAGCTATATTTCCGTGACAGTTTGCAAATTTTCAAAGTTTGACAAAACTTATTTATGCAACTTGGAAAGACTTGAGAAAAAGCCCACGGCAACTTCTGTTCTTCTTTAAACTTTTGTTTCGTTTTGACAATTTA
>JANXOQ010000159.1 GCA_025357775.1 Ferruginibacter sp.
GCCCTTACAGAAAAAGAAAAAATATTAGGTATGTGTATCAATCTTTCTGGAAGGGTGAACCACAATACTGGCTACAGCTATAGCTTTTTTCAATTTCATAATGAGCCCTTAAGCCAAACGGTAGAAAAAGAAATAGGCATACGTACTTTTATAGAAAATGATAGCAAGGCAATGGCTTATGGAGAATTTTGTGGAGGCGTAGTTACAAAAGAAAAAAATGTGCTTTTTGTAAATATGGATTATGGTGTCGGGCTTGGTATTTTAATTGATGGAAAAGTTTTTTATGGGAAATCTGGCTTCAGCGGAGAGTTTGGGCATATTCCATTTTTTAACAACGAAATAATTTGCCACTGTGGCAAAAAAGGTTGTTTAGAGACGGAAGCAAGTGGATATGCATTATTAAGAAATTTTAAAGCAAAAATTGAAATGGGCTTTAGCTCATCATTAGCAAAAAAAGGAAAGGTAGATGAAAATATTAGGGTAATAGACATTGTGGAAGCAGCAAAAGCAGAAGATGTGTTGAGCATTGAATTAATAGACGAAATTGGTGAAAAAATAGGTAAAGGTTTAGCTGTATTAATAAATATTTTTAACCCAGAATTGGTGATACTTGGTGGCACACTTGCGGAGTGTGGTGAATATATTAGACTACCTGTAAAAAGTGCACTTAATAAATTTGCACTTAATTTAGTAAGCAACGACTCACAATTATCACTTTCTAAACTAGGTGAAAATGCAGGTGTAATGGGTGGTTGCCTTATGGCTAGAAATAGAATTTTAATGCTGTCATAATTAAAATTTTTAAAATAGGCTGTTATAATTAAAATATCCCGTTAAAGAAGTTGACAACCTTTGTAAACATTTTTTATTAGTTTTTAAACAGCAATATGGTTTGTAACTTTTTCTATACTTAAGATTTTGCAGTTAAAAATTGAACACGGTATAAAAACAAAATCATTTATTTTTGTGAAATGTCAATTTATATTTATACTGCTCTAGCTTTTTTAGGAGGTTTTGTTTTAGCTATTGCAACATTTAGCTTTTCAATGAAGAAATTGAAAAAAGAGCATAAAAGCATGGAAGGTTTACTTGAAAGCGAAAAACTTAAAAAAGAAAATGCTCAAAAAGAAAATCAATTTTTGATTCAATCTGGCGATACTAACTTACTAAATACGAAAGCAAAGTTACAAAAAGTAGAAAGCCTTATAAAAATAATGGATAATGATATTTTATTGCTTCAAAAAAGCAATGAAGAAACAGAGGCTTTATTAGCTAAAGGCGAACCTACTGTAAATGATTTAAAGTTAAAACTTATTGAAGCAAATAATACAATTGCCAGATATAAGGCACAGTTTGGTGCTAAATAAATTTTTCTTAAAAAATGAAAATACAATTGTGGAGTGTGGGGAAACCTAATGAAAGTTTTGTGAAAGAAGGAATTGAACTTTTTACAAAGCGTATTTCAAATTATTATGCCGTAGAGTGGAAAGTAATACCGATGCCGAAAAATGCTGGAAAGTTAGAAGCTAATATTCTAAAAATAAAAGAAGGAGAGATTATTTTATCATCATTACTTAAAGACGATTATCTTATTTTATTAGATGAAAGAGGTAAGTCATTTACAAGCGAAGCACTATCCAATTTTATTGAACAGCGAGCTGGAGAAAGCTTAAAAAATGTAATTTTTTTAATAGGTGGTGCTTTTGGGGTAAGCGAATTTGTAATACAAAGAGCAAATTTTAAATGGAGTTTGTCAAATTTGGTTTTTCCACACCAGCTCGTACGTTTAATATTAGCAGAACAAATTTATAGAGCATGTAGTATATCAAGAAATGAACAATATCATCATGTGTGATTGTTTTTTAAATTTCAGCTTTATATTTTTTTACTTTTAAAATTTAAAATATTTTTTATGGATTTTTCACATTCCCCACTTACAATCATAATTATAATTGCAAATGTTATTTTTTCTTATATAGGTTTTACAAATCAAAAAGTACTTGCAAAAGCAATAGGTTGGCCGTATTACGAAAAAAGAGAGAAGCAATATTATAGGTTTATTACATCTGGCTTTTTGCATGCAGATTGGAAACATTTAATATTTAATATGTTTACTTTCTATTTTTTTGGTAGTAATATTGAATTTCTACTTTCCGCTGATGGACTTGGAGGAAGTTTTTCATTTTTAGCATTGTATTTCGGTGGTATGATTGTAGCAGATATACCAAGTTATATAAAACATCAAAACAACGAGGGATACCGTTCCCTAGGTGCTTCAGGTGCAGTGTCTGCAATTTTATTTGCTACTATTATCTTTAACCCTTGGGGACAAATTGCACTGTACGGGGCTATAAATTTATCAATGGTTTTATATGCAATTTTGTATATTATTTATACAATATATATGAGCAAACAAAACTCAGACAATATTAACCATGATGCACATTTATGGGGTTCAATATTTGGTTTGGTATTTACTGTAGCATTAGTTGCAATTTCACGTCCTGATTGTTTTCCATATATATTAGAAGACTTAAAAAATGTAAAAGTATTTGGTACTAATCAAATAAGCTCACTTTTAAAACATTTAGGGTTTTATCTAGAATCTTAAATCTATCGTCAATCCTCATGCCAACTACCCAAATAATTTTTTTGTTAGATTCTAATACCCATACATTTTCTTTTTGTAATAAGGATAACTTTGCATCTATAAAAAAACGACTAAGTTTCTTTTTTTTGCTCATGCCTAGTGGGTAAAAATAATCCCCTTGCTTCCAATTTCGCAACATTAATGGATACTTTATATCATTAGCATTTAAGTAAGCTATATTAGAATTAGTTTCTATTTTATCAATATGAGTAAAATTTTGTATCACTAGTTTATTTTTTCCAAATACAATTTCTTTGTCATTCTCTTCTATCAAAAAAATTTGATTTTCTAATACATTTTCAATTTCATTTATTATAAGCCAATTTCTATTTTTTAATATTCTATGTGTAGCAGATGTTATGTACTTTC
>JANXOQ010000184.1 GCA_025357775.1 Ferruginibacter sp.
AGAGGGAGTTTTAAAAGAAGAAATACATGACATTTTAAAACTTAAAAAAGAAGTTAAATCTTTTGTAAATCAATACCATCAATTATACGGTTATGGAGCTACAGAAATATTTTTTAATATTTAAATAGTTTCAGTTAGTAATTTTTCTGTTACAGTTTTGCTCAATGTCTCATTTTTTCTTTTACTATAATTAACTATAATACTTCCATCAAAATCCTCTACTGATATTATTTTTACTATAAGCCCGAGGTGAAGCTCACGGCTGTTTAAAAATTTTAAAAATTTTTCGGAAGAGTTAGTTACAGCTGCTAGTTTTACTTTTTCACCAACCGTTACATCGCTAAGTTTTTTATATTGTAGCCATTGTATTTCCCCATCTTTATTTGGTATTGGAGAGCCATGTGGGTCCACACTTGGATAACCCAAAACTTCATCCATTTTATCAAAAAATAAGGGAGATTGTAAATGCTCTACTTGTTCTGCAATTTCGTGTACTTGCTCCCAGCCAAAGCCCATCTTTTCTACTAAGTACATCTCAGTCAGTCTATGCTTTCTTATTATTAGGCCAGCTTCTTTTTTGCCAGTAATGGTTAATTTAAGCGGCTTATAGCTTTCATAAAATACTAAATTTTTATCAGCTAATTTTTTTATCATGCTATTTACAGAAGGCATCTTTATTTGCAACTCTTTACTAAGCTCCTGTACTGTTACCTCTCCTTTATCAATACTAAGGTTAAACAATGCTTTTAAGTAATTTTCTTCTGCGTAAGTATTCATCAATATAAAAAATGTAAAAGTTTAAAAAGTATAAAGGAAAAGTGTTTTTAATTGTAATATTTATGCTTGTCATTATGCATCAGTGAAAAGTAAAATGTATTAATTATAGCAGGCAATCTTTTTTTGGATTTATTAAATTACACAGTCATTAAGTATATGTAAATACATTTTCTTCTCAAAAATCTATTGAACAGTTTACCCACTCCCCATCAAACTTTACCCCATCAAATTTTTTGTAAAAATTTATAGCAGGCTCATTCCAATCTAGCACTTGCCACACAAGGCCACTATAATTTTTTAATTTACATTCTTCTATTAAATTTTCTACCAAAAGTTTACCTATTCCTTTACCACGCATGGCATTTGTTACCAATAAGTCTTCTAAATACATTCGCTGCCCTTTCCAAGTGCTATATCTTGTATAAAACAATGCAAAGCCAACAATATTTTCGTTTTCATCTCCCATGGTTGTGCTTGGTGATACAGCTATAAAAGCCTCCCATACTGGCTTTTCACCAAAACCACTTTCTACAAAATGTTCAAGACTTACTGTAACCTCATCAGGTGCTTTTTCATACTCAGCTAGTTCTTGTACTAGTTTCATTATTTGTGGGCAGTCTATTGCTTTTGCTTTGCGTATGTACATTTAATTATTCGTTTCAAGTTTTAAAATTCAGCTAACAATGTTTCGAAGTTGTCAAAACATGTTTGATAAAATATTTACCCTTCTATTAAAAATAAATGCTAAAAAATATTATTATAAAATGTGTATTACTTCTAAAACATGATTTGTTTTTTCCCTGCTCACATCTAAGTGGGTAACCATGCGCACTTGCGTAGCAGAAATAGGGAGACATAAAATACCATTTTGCTTCATTTTTTCACAAAACTTTCTAGGACCATCTTCACCCAATACTTCAAAAATGATGATGTTCGTTTCCACAGGCATCATTTTGCCAACAAAATCTTTTGTAAGTAATTGTTGTGCTATTTCCTTTGCATGATAATGATCGTGTGCTAATCTTTCAATATTATTATGCAACGCAAATAAACCAGCAGCAGCCATATAGCCTGCTTGGCGCATTCCACCACCAAATACTTTTCTAACCCGCCTTGCTCTTTTTATAAAATCAGTTTTGCCCAGCAGTACACTTCCTAGTGGCGTACCAAGCCCTTTACTTAGGCAAATAGAAATACTGTCAAACACTTCACCATACTGCTTTTCCGTTTGTTTTGTAACTACCAATGCATTAAATAATCTTGCGCCATCAAGGTGAAGTTTAAGATAATTTTCTGTGCAAACTTTTTTTATTTTAATAATTTCATCAAAGTTGTAACAACTTCCACCGCCTCTATTGCCAGTATTTTCAAGTACAACTAGGGATGTATTTGCTTTGTGTACATCATCTGGGTTTATGCACCCTACTACATCATCAGCCGTTATCATGCCCCTTATGCCATCTATTGCTTTTACTTGTGCACCACTATTTGAAGCTATGCCACCACCTTCGTAAATGTATACATGGCTTACTTTATCGCATATTATTTCATCGGCTGGTTGGGTATGGCATTTAATAGCTATTTGGTTTGTCATAGTGCCAGTTGGGCAAAATAATGCTGCTTCCATACCAAATATAATGGCACAATATGCCTCTAAAGCATTTACAGTGGGGTCTTCCCCAAAAACATCATCGCCTACTTCTGCAGTAAACATTGCTTGTAACATATCGGCAGATGGTTTTGTAAATGTGTCGGATCTTAGGTCTACTATCATAATTAAACAAATTTAATAAAGCATTGTAAAACAATTATGCAAAGTTTTAAACATACTTCACTCATTTATACATATTTCCCTACCATTCATCAAATTTTCCTTTTTTTTTCTTATTGCAAAATAATACGCTCTACATTTGTCATTCAATTAAAATAAAATATGAAAAAAACATTTATTTCCTTAGCGCTAGCAGCATTGTTTATTACTGCTAATGCACAAAAAATGAATTTTATTGAATACAAATTAAAAAATGGGTTGCCTGTTATTTTGTATCAAGATAAATCTGCACCAGTGGTAGCAGTTTCTGTAATGTATCATGTGGGCAGTAAAGATGAACAGCCGAACCGTACAGGGTTTGCGCATTTTTTTGAGCATCTATTATTTGAAGGCTCTCCTAATATAAAGAGGGGTGAGTTCATGAAAATTGTAACGGCTAATGGTGGTCAAAACAATGCAAACACTACACAAGATAGAACTTTTTACTATGAAGTATTTCCATCAAACCAATTAGCAACAGGCTTATGGCTTGAAAGTGAGCGTATGCTACATCCAATAATTAATCAAATTGGAGTAAAAACACAAAATGAGGTGGTAAAGGAAGAAAAAAGACTAAGGGTAGATAATTCACCTTATGGAAATTTTATTTCAGAAATAATGAAACGCCTATTTACAAAGCATCAATACAATTGGGTGACTATTGGTAGTATGGCAGATTTAGATGCTGCTACCTTATCAGAATTTCAAGCATTTAATAAAAAATTTTACACTCCGAGCAACTCAGTATTAGTGGTAGCTGGTGATATTGATATTGCCAATACAAAAAAATTAATAGAAAATTACTTTGCAGATATACCTAGTGGTACTCCAATTGTAAAATCAAAAATAGAAGAGCAGCTTATTACAAAAGCAATAATTGATACGGCTTACGATAACAATATTCAACTACCTGCTATTATGACCGCTTATAGAATACCAGGTATGCTAAGTAAAGAATCTAAAGCATTAGAAATGGCATCCGCCGTTTTAAGTAAAGGAAATAGCAGCCGTATGTATAAAAAAATGGTAGATGAAAAAAAGAATTCTTTAGCGGTGGGTAATTTTAATTATGGCTTAGAAGATTATGGTGCGTATATATCTTATGCATTGCCAAATGGGGCTGTGGCACTAGATACTTTGTTAAAAGATATGGATGAAGAAATTGTAAAAATGCAAATAGGTTTAATATCTGCTGATGAATTTACAAAATTGCAAAATCAATTTGAGAATGATTTTTTAGACAAAAATACACGTATGCTTGGTATAGCTGAAAACTTAGCAGATGGATATACATTTTATAAAAATACCAATAATATAAATACTGAATTGGAGGAAATAAGAAAAGTTACACGTGAAGATATTCAAGCAGTAGCAAAAAAATATTTGAACCCTAACCAAAGAGTAATTTTATATTATTTGCCAAACAAAAAATAATCTTTTTTAGTATGCTTTATTTAAAAGCATCAATAATTTAAGTGTATTGAAAATTAGTTTTACAGAATTTTAAAATAATGATAATGAAAAAAATATTAATTATTGCAATAGCAATTATGGCTATGCAAATATGTTTTGCACAAACAAAAGTAGACCGTTCAAAAAAGCCAGCTGCTGGTCCAGCTCCGGTTATTAGCTTTAAAGACCCTGTAACTTTTACACTTCCAAATGGTATGACTGTACTTGTAGTAGAAAACCACAAAATACCAAAAGTAAGAGCTTCGTTTAGTATAGATGCAGGACCAATAACCGAAGGGCAAAAAGCAGGTGTAATGGATTTGCTTGGAGGTATGCTTGGAGAAGGTACAACAAATATGAGCAAAGAAAAATTTGATGAATCAGTTGATATAATTGGTGCTGATGTAAATTTATCATCTTCTGGTGGTTCAGCATCAGCACTTACTCGTTACTTTGAAAAAGCATTTTTATTGCTTGCGGATGGTTTAAAAAATCCATCTTTTCCGCAAGCTTCTTTTGAAAAACTAAAGTCGCAAGCAATTACAGGTTTTAAATCAAACGAAAAAAGTGCAAAAGTAATATCTGGTAGAGTTTTAAATGCTCTTAGCTATGGCAAAACAAACCCAATGGGAGAGTTTACTACTGAGGAATCATTGAAAAATTTAAAACTTGATGATGTAAAAAATGCATATAAAAATTTTGTAACTCCATCTCGTAGTTATTTAACTTTTGTAGGAGATATAAGTGCAGCAACAGCAAAAGCGTTGGTAACAAAAGTATTTGCTAATTGGAGTGGAAAAACACTTGCATTGCCAGCTATTGCAGATGTAAAAAACCCTGCCAAAACAGAAATAAACTTTGTTGATTTACCCACTGCAGTTCAAGCAGAAATAAGTGTAGGTAACTTAGTAAACAACCCAATGAGTGGCACAAATTATCATGCATTATTATTAGCAAACCAAATACTGGGTGGTGGTGCAGAAAGTAAATTATTTGATAATTTGAGAGAAAAACATGGCTTCACATATGGCTCTTACTCAAGTGTAGGTCGTGGACGTTTTCAAAGTTTGTTTACCGCAGGTGCTGCAGTACGCTCCGATAAAGTAGATAGTGCTGTGCAAGAAATGGTAAAAGAAATTTTAAATATGAGAGATGGTAAAATAACAGAGGAAGAACTGGCAGTAGCAAAGGCATCTTTTAACGGCTCATTTGCAATAAGTATGGAAGACCCTGCAAGAGCAGCTACACTAGCTAGTAATATTTTAATAAATAATTTGCCTAAAGATTTTTATAGAACATTTTTACAAAAAATAAATGCAGTTACTGTAAATGATGTAAAAAGTGTGTCTAAATCTTTTTTTAATGAAAGTGATGCAAGAATTGTGATTGTAGGTAATGCAAAAAAGATAATTCCAAATATTATGCGCCTTGGTTTTCCTATAAAAAAGTATGACAAATTTGCTAACCCAGTTGCTGACGAAGTGAAAGATACTAAGGTAAATGAAACCCCAAAAACATCGGAACCAATATCTGCCAATATAGTAATGGAAGATTATTTTAAAGCAATAGGTGGAAAAGAAGAAGCTAGAAAAATAACCAGCATTTATGCTATTGCAAGTATGCAAATGATGGGTAGAGATATTACTGGTATTGAAAAGAAAATGAATCCTAGTAAGGCGTTTACAGAATTTAAAATGGGTGAAATGACTGTTTATAAAATGGTATTTGATGGGGGTAAAGGATACCAACAACAAGGGCCACAAAAGGCAGATTTAAAAGAAGGTGAATTAAAAGAATCTATGGACGATAATGGGGTAATACCACAATTAAATTATAATAACAAAGAATATGTGGGCAAAGGAAAGGTAGGAGCTGAGGATACTTATCGTTTAAAAATAACTTTTCCTAGTGGCAGGGTTTCTGTTCAACAATACTCTAGTAAAACAGGTTTATTATTGCAAGAAGAAACAACTAGCAAGCAAGGAGACGTAGATATGCCTATGACAGTAGAATACAAAGACTACAAAAAGGTTGGAGCGCTTTTGATGCCGCATAATATTATTAGAATAAATGATGGTCAAGTATTTGATATGAAATATACTAGCATAAAATTTAATGAAGGAGTTAGTGATGCTGATTTTAAATAGAATACACTCTTAAAAAAGCAAAGCCTTTAATCTAAAAAATTAAAGGCTTTTTTTAAAATATATTTATTCTACAAGTATCCTTTTAAAATAATATGATGTAAATGATAAATAAATATTTAATACTTTTTGGTTTAGTATTGTTTGTAGCAGCAATAATTATTAACCTGTTGTGCGGTTAAACAGCCAATGCATGTTTTAAGTGATTGATAGGTTTGTTATTTTGATAATTAAAAGTTTGTAATACAGTAACAGCAGCCATTTTGCATATTAATCTTGTATTTAATCCTTGCAATTTT
>JANXOQ010000185.1 GCA_025357775.1 Ferruginibacter sp.
AAAATCTACTACTATTTGTTTGTTTATTCATTATCCAAAACTGGCAAACATTTATGAATGATAGCTATCCAAAAATATATTTTATTAAAAGCAGTGTGCTATTTTCTTTGTTTAATTTCTATGAATGAAAATTTTAATTTAATAATTTCATATGCAGACAGTAATGTTACTTTAACTCAAAAACATAGTTGGTAAAACACAAAACAAGTTGGAGAAAAATAACGATAATTCGCCAGTTGCTTTTAACTTATTATTGTAATATTTGAAAAAATATTGCATAAATTTTTATTTAGTTTTAAGATAAAATACCTCATTCATATTTGTATGTTTGTGAAATTTTATTATCACAATTTTTTAGAGTAAATTTGGTTAATTTGTAATTTTCATTAACTATTATAAGAAGCTTTTATAAATCATTTTATGCCTACCGTCTACCTCATACCCTGCACCCTTGCTGATGATGCAACAGAAACAATACCCACTTATGTAATAGAAACAATAAAAAAATGCAAAGTAATATTTGCAGAAAATGAGCGTACCGCAAGGCGATTTTTAAAAATGATGGATAAGGGTATTGTGATAGATGACTACGAATGGTATACCATACATAAGGCAGAAGAAGAACAATTAAAACAGTTTACAGATTGTATAACAGCGGAAAAAAATATTGCTATTATAAGCGAAGCAGGCTGCCCTGCCATAGCAGACCCTGGTCAAATATTGATTGCTGCTGCACAAAAAATGGATTGTATTATAAAACCACTAGTAGGCCCAAGTTCTATTTTACTTGCATTAATGGCAAGCGGAATGAATGGGCAACAGTTTGAATTTGTAGGGTACTTACCTATAGACAACAGCGAAAAAATAAAAAAATTGAAGGAACTTGAAGCATCAACTCAAAAAAACAATAGCACAAAAATTTTTATTGAAACGCCTTATAGAAATAACCAATTATTAGAAAGCATAAGTAAAACTTGTGCTGATAAAACCATGCTTTGCATTGCTGCAAATATTACAGGTACAAACGAATACATAAAAACTAAAACCATTGGTGAGTGGAAAAAGAAAATGCCAGAGCTACATAAGCAACCAGCAATATTTTTGTTGTATGGAGGATAAATTATTTTAATTCTTCAACTTTAAATTTATCAACTATGTACTGCCCATCTTCTGCGTTTTTTCCATTATAATTTTCACCTCTCCATGGTAATGATTTACGATATTGTAAATAATGTAACACAATAGCTTTGCCACTAACATTATTTAAACTGTCAGCAATATTTTTATCCACTACCGAAAAGTATAAAGTTCTTCTATCATTTACTCCTTGTTGTGAAACAATTGTGTTTGCCGGACTTATAAAACCTTCATATGTTTTAAAAATATTTCCCTTACGAGAAATTTTATTAAGAACACCTGGTTGATCCCCATCACTAAAAACGTTGAAATAAAACCAATAAACATACAGAGACCCAAGAAGAAGTAAAATTAAAGTAGTGAAGAACACATATTTACCGCATCCGCTTTTCTTTTTAAGATTTACATTTTGCAAATCGTCTAATTTTTTATCTTCCATTTAATATTTTTTTTAGTTTAAATATTTTACAGCCCATGCTCACTCACCAGCCATACAAACGCTGCCATGTTCAAAGCACCTAAATCTAATTCTCTTTTACTCACGCTTTCAAATACATCCGTGCTAGCATGGTGCAAGTCAAAATAGCGTTGGCTATCTGGTCTAAGTCCTGCCAATCCTGCTCCAATCGTTTTTAGATCATCTATGTCAGAACCACTTCCACCTATACTAAAATCATACACGCTATAATTTTTAAACAATTGTATCCAATCATTCACTTTGTTTCTTGCCTCCTCTTTCATATCTAGTGTAAAACCTCTTGGTGTAAAACCGCCTGCATCGCTTTCTAATGCAAATATATGCTGCTCCTTTTTTAGTTTTGCATTTTCCAAATAAGCATCCGCTCCCCCACTTCCATTTTCTTCATTCATAAACATTACTGCACGTATCGTTCGCTTTGGTTGTATGCCAGCTTTTTTAAAAGCCCTTATTATTTCAATGCTTTGCACACAGCCTGCTCCATCGTCTTGCGCACCTTCTGCTAGGTCCCAGCTATCAAGGTGTCCGCCAACGGTTATAATTTCTTGTGGCTTTTCGCTGCCCCTTATTTCACCTATCACATTATACGATTGCACAGGTGCAAGCATGGTACAATTATTTTTAAAAAATACTTTTACTACTTTCCCATTTTTTATTTTTGCACTTATTGCATTTGCATTATTAGTACTTATTGCCACAGCTGGTATTTTAGGAAAAGAGTCGTTATAACTCATTACACCAGTGTGTGGGTAATCATCTGCATTGCTTGCAAGCGAGCGAACCATTACCCCAATAGCACCATACCTAGCAGCTTCTGCTGCCCCACTTCTGCGTCCAATACCACTTTCGCCGTACGCATTAAAAGTACCAATATAAGTTGGGTTCATTACAATATTAAAAAATACAATTTTACCTTTTACTTTGTTGCCGAGTGCAACTAATTCTTTAATCGTTATAACTTCCACTATTTCGCCACTAATCATTTTGCCTTTGCTGCCTTCGCTATTTCCAAGAGATGTTAAATTTAAATTTTTTTTTTGCCATCAATTAAAAAATATCCTTCCTCCTTTTCGCCACGTACCCAATGAGGCACTATGCAAGGTTGTAAATAAACGGTATCAGCACCTGCATTTTCTAGCATTTTTTTTGTGGCTAATACTGCCTTTGCAGCACTTGCACTACCACTTAGCCTGTGCCCTATTTTCTTACATAAATAGCGTAAGTTTTCGTAAGCATAGCTATTTATCATTACCTCATCTGCTATTTTTTTTATGGTAATACTATCCTTTTTAAAATTTGCATTTTGTGCATAATTTAAAAGAGATAATCCTAAGCAATATATAATTATTAAAAATTTTTTCATTCAGCGAATGTAATATCTTTTGAGGAAAACATATAGTTGAAGCGTATATGGTTCATTTAAAGTAACGATAAAAAGTTAGCAAATTGGCAACATTAAGCACATTCAAATTAGGTAAACATATCTTCAAAATAGTGTATAAAATCTTTATAAAATTATTAAATAATTTTTTTATTGATTACATTGCATATCCATTTTACAACTGATAATTTATTATGAATATAGCAATTGTGTGCTACCCAACATTTGGCGGTAGCGGTGTATTGGCAACAGAGCTTGGTAAGGCATTGGCAGATAAGGGGCATAATATACATTTTATTACTTACCAGCAGCCAGTGCGGCTTGGTGGGTTTCATGCAAATATTTTTTATCATGAAGTGCGTGTGCCTACCTACCCCTTGTTTGATTTTCCACCTTACGAAACTGCCCTCGCTAGCACAATGGTAGATGTAGTAAAAAACCAACATATAGATGTACTGCATGTACATTATGCTATACCACATGCTGCAGCAGCATACATGGCAAAACAAATACTAGCTAAGGAAAATATAAAAGTACCTGTAATTACAACTTTGCATGGTACCGATATTACACTAGTAGGAAAAGATAAAACATACAGCCCTGTAGTAACTTTTTCTATGGAAGAAAGTGATATACTTACAGCAGTATCCGAAAACTTAAAACAAGAAACATACAACAATTTTGAGCTTGCTCATAAGCCTATAGAAGTTATTTACAATTTTGTAGATATAAAACGTTTTCATAGAAAACCAATAGAAGCATTTAAAAAAGCAATGGCACCAAATGGTGAAAGAATAATTGTGCATGCATCCAACTTTAGAAAAGTAAAACGTGTGGGAGATGTTATTGAAGTCTTTAAACTTATTGCAAAACAAATTCCAGCCAAATTATTATTGATAGGCGATGGTCCTGAAAGACCTGAGTTAGAATCTGCCACAAGAGAATGTTTTTTAAAAGATGATATAAAATTCCTTGGCAAGCAAGAACAAATGGAAGACTTATTGCCCATTGCAGATTTATTTTTATTGCCAAGTGAATATGAAAGTTTTGGGCTTGCAGCGCTTGAAGCAATGGCGGCAGAAGTACCAGTAATAGCTAGTAATGCTGGTGGCTTGCCCGAAATAATTATTGATGGCAACTGTGGCTACATGAGCAATGTGGGCGATGTAGAAGATATGGCTGCTAATGCCATAAAAATTTTAAAAGAAGATACTGTGTACGCAACTTTTAAAGCAAATGCCCTTAAGCAGGCACAACGATTTGGTATTGAAAATATAGTGCCGCAGTATGAAGCTTTGTATAAATCGCTCTTGCCTTTGGGTAAATGAGCATTATAGTTTCAAATTTTGTTCTAGTTTTTAAGTAAAAGTATATTCAGTTTTAGAATTTTTATATTCTAATTATTTATACTTTGTAATTAATTGTGCTATAAGAGTTAAACATTATTTTCTTCAAATTTTTATTTTTTTCCCTTTTATTTTTTTAAATTAATTTTAATACTATATCA
>JANXOQ010000305.1 GCA_025357775.1 Ferruginibacter sp.
AAGCAAAATAATAAAAAGTACTTGCGAAGAATTTAATGTTAAATATATTGAATATAAGAGAATGCGTGATGCTGTAATATCTCATGCTTTGTATTTAAAAAAAATGGGAGCAGCTTAATTTATTTTCATATTTTTTTAACCTCGATTTAATCGCTAAATCGGGGTTTTTATTTATGTAAAAAATTTAATTCTAATTCATACAAAATAAATAAATATGGCACAAAATGACTGGCACGAAAAACATTTTGAAACATCTACTTTCGGGCAACGATTATCCGATAAAATTGCAGGGGGTATGGGCTCTTGGAGCTTCATAATTTGGCAAACAATAATTGTTTTGATATGGATGACTTTAAACATTATAGGCATAACAAACCACTGGGACCCCTACCCTTTTATTTTGCTAAATTTAATTTTTTCAACCCAAGCAGCATACGCAGCTCCTATAATAATGATGAGTCAAAATAGGCAAAGCCAAAGAGATAGAATACAAGCTGATAATGACTATAATACAAATGTAGAAGCAAAAAAAGAAATAGAGGCTCTACAACTACATGTAAGTAAATTAGAGACTGAAAAATTAGATAAAATTATTAAAATGCTAGAAGAATTGAAAGTGAATTAATTTTAAAAAATTTTAAGAAGAAAGCTACCTATTTAAAATATTGGCATTTTGAAAAGTTATTTTTTACATAAAAGCACATATTACCCCTCCCATTAAACCCATACAAATCGCCCAGTAGCCCACGTGTATAAAAATATATTTAGCCGTCTTTCTATTCCACAAAGCATTTACGCCTATTACGGGCAATACTATAAACAATGCAGCAATAACACCATGAAAAACACCATGCTTAAAAGTTCTAAAACGACTACCATATAAATCGTAAAAGTTTTTCTTAAATGCTATAACTCCATTACTTGTGTCTCCATTAAAAACTGACTCGAAACCCATTTGATGAATAACCATTGTATGCAATGAAAGCGAAATCATACAGCCAAATAAATAAGACAATATAAAAATAAGAAACATGTTTGCACCTTTCATTGATTCTTCGGTAATGCCTATTGTATTCATCCATTCTTGCCCAAAAACTTTTGGGTTGTACCATACAAACCCTACAATAATAGGGATGAGCCCTGTTGCTAATAATAACCAGTAGTTTAGTTGCATAATTTATTTTAATATTTATTTTTTTATTACTTAGGTTACACTAATAAATGCAATGGCATCTAAAATGACAGGTTTTATAGACACCATTTGTAAAATTTTTGTTACAAAATTATAAAAAATAAGCTTTTAATTGCACATTCAACCTTTAAGATTATTTTGTTATTTTTTTTAAGCCTTTATTAAATTTAAACAATTTGATTGTTTTAGAGCTAAAACAAATTTTAGGTAACAAAACAAAAGCCGCATATGTCTAAAAAGCCGGTTTTGAATTATCTACTACCTATTAACATATTTAAAGATTAAAGAATTGAAATATTATAAAATATATCAAAGAAAGCATAATATAACAAATTTAACAGATTACATTTTTCTTTAATTAATATGGCAAAATATTTATAAATAACACTAATAAATATGAAATGAAATAAGTTTTATTGGTTACCATTTATACTCAAATATGACAGAAAAATATTTTTTAACCCAAATTTTGCAGTACAGTATTTGATATAGCAGTATGTCAGTTTAATAAGAAAATCCAACTTCTAAGCAGTAGAATTAATAAACGAAGGATACAAAGTTTTTAAATTTGTTAAAAATGGTAGCTCTGTGTGGTATGAGCCTCTTTATTACGGTGTTTAAT
>JANXOQ010000334.1 GCA_025357775.1 Ferruginibacter sp.
TTCTTTGCTATCAAATTGCTTTACAAACTCTATAATGTTAGTACCTTTAAACATATACTGCTATTTATTTTAGCAAATGTATTGTAAATGCTAATATAATTAGCTTTTATTATGGGGTAAACAAGTGCCTACTTCAATAAAATTATTATCCGTCGCTATTTTAAAATGATTAATATTTTGATAAGGTAATTGTGGGTTTGTACTACTAAAATCTGCATCGCTTGCCTCTAATGTTTGCCCATTTCCAATTTCTTTTATAAATTTCCCAGTTATATTTCTTTCTCCTTCTATTAAACCCGCTTTTAAATTAAAGTTGCTAACCAGTAAATGGCTAAAGCCCCAGTTGCCATTATAGCCAACATATCCGCCAGCATTTTGCTCATTATATTTTGAGTTAAAAACATTGCCATCGTATTTGTTTTTATAATCTGCTGCTGCTTTTTTAGTGCCATAAACATTCCAGTTAAATCCTTTAATATTTCCTGCTACATTAGTATATAAACTTGTAAGGTTATTGTTTGTTTGATAGTTTGAGCCGATATTTATTTTTATCGTATTCATGGGAGTAGGTATGTTCGTAATAATATTTATTACACCAGCCATAGCATCGCTGCCGTAAATTAAGGAAGCTGGTCCTTTTAAAATTTCTATTTTACTTACGCTGGCTTCATCAATTTCTATACCATGTTCATCGCCCCATTGTTGTCCCTCTTGGCGTATCCCATCATTTATAGTAAGTACTCGATTATAGCCAAGCCCACGTATTATTGGTTTTGATATTGCTGGCCCTGTAGCTAGCGATGATACACCAGCTTTTCTTGTAATGGCATCAATAATATTAGTAGAAGTGGTTTGTTGTAATTCTTCTTTTCGTAAAACCGAAACTTGAAATGGTACTTTTTTTAATTGAGATGCCCTTGATACACCTGTAATTATTACAGCATTATTTTCAACAACAGATTCGCTCAAAAAAATATCTTTTTTGATATCTCCTATTATATTTATTAGTAAAGCAAATGTATTAAAACCTACATGCGAAAACTCTACCAAATGATTTCCATCTGCTATGTTTGAAATAAAAAATACACCATTTTCATTGGTAAATGTACCAACTTTTGCATCTGAAATATAAACAGATACCCCACTTAAATGCTTGCCTGTAGAAACATCTGTAACTGTTCCCGAAAAACTTCCTTTTGCAAAGTTTATTACCGTATTTGATTTTGCATGTTGCGAAATCATAATTAAAATAAGAAATAATATTTTTTTCATAATATTAGTATTTGAAACTATGTTGCAAATATATAAAAATGAAACAATGTTGCAAATAAATCTTTAAAATTTATTTGAAAAAGAACCTTATAAATTTTGAAGAAAAAACTAAATATTTTGAAGAATATGTTTTTTAAAATCTCTGAAACTACATCAATATTGTTTGAAATAATATAAATTGAAATGTCTTATTTTTTTGAATAAAAGCTAAACTACTTACTAAAATAGTTAGCTATTCACAAATTTTCCACAGCTATTCACATTTAATACCCATCGTTTATCTATAAAAAGTACTTGTAAATCAATACTACAGGGCATATAAGCATTGTGGAAAAATATGTATGAGTCAAAAAGTGTATAAAAGTGGTAAAAGGTGTTATTTTGTGTAAAATACTTACAAATAAATATTTTAATTACAATGATTAGCTTTTTAGGCGAATATGAGTCTACCATCGATACAAAAGGACGTTTCCTTTTGCCAGCTGCCTTTAAAAAGCAGTTAGGCGATGTATCGACTCAGTTTGTTATAAATAGAGGATTTGAAAAATGTTTAACCCTTTATCCACAACAAAGTTGGGAACCCATTTTTACAAACATAAGCCAATTGAACGATTTTGACCCAAAGGTGAGAGCCTTTCGTCGCTATTTCTTAAATGGCGCTACTCCAGTAGAGTTGGATACAGCAGGTAGATTATTGCTTCCCAAAAATTTATTGAGCCATGCTGCATTGGAAAAAGACATTGTACTTGTATCTGCACTAAACAAAATAGAGATTTGGGATAAAAAAGCTTACGACCAGTTTTTTAATAGTATGACAGACGAGGGTTTTAGTGATTTGGCAAATGAAGTGATGAACCGCTCCCTTAATCCCCCAAAAAGGGACTTTGGACTGTGAAAAAGGAAATTTAATTAATTGTTGATGATAGTTGAATGGTTTATTAGTTGATTAAGCAGTCAGAAAGAATTTGAATTTTCTTTAATTGATTGAAAAAAGTTGAAATAATGAGTGAAGCAAAAAATATTATAGAGGTGAGATCAACCAACCAACTAATCAACCAATCAATAGAAATAAATGAACCAATAACCAACTATCACACACCAGTTTTACTAAACGAAGCCATAGCAGCTTTAAGTATAAAAGAAGACGGCGTTTATGTGGATTGCACATTTGGTGGTGGAGGACATAGTAGAGAAATATTGAAGCACCTTGGTGCAAATGGGAAATTGATAGTTTTTGACCAAGATGAGGATGCAAAGATGAACGTGCCGGCTGATGAACGTGTGATTTTTGTACCACAAAATTTTCGTCACCTACAAAGGTTTTTACGCTTGCATAAGCATACACAGGTAGATGGTATCTTGGCAGACTTAGGTGTATCGAGCCATCAGTTTGATACAGCGGAAAGAGGTTTTAGCACAAGGTTTGATGCATCGCTTGATATGCGAATGGATAGCAGACAAAAGGCAACAGCAGCAACAGTTTTAAATACATATAATGAATTGCAGTTGCACAAATTGTTTGAAAAATATGGAGAAGTAACAAATTCAAAAACGCTTGCAAAAACAATAATAGAACAACGAATAATAAAACCATTTACAACCATCAATACATTTAAACAAAGTATTGCAGCAGTTGTAAAAGGAAATCCAAATAAATATTTAGCACAAGTTTTTCAGGCACTACGCATAGAAGTAAATGAAGAAATGAAAGTGTTGGAAGAAATGCTGACACAAACAATACCAATTTTAAAAGAAGAAGGCAGAGTAGCAATTATTACGTTTCATTCTTTAGAAGATAGAATAGTGAAAAATTTTTTTAAACACGGTGCAATAATAGAACAGGAAGCGGATGATGTGTATGGCACAAAAGCAGAAAACCCACTACTAACCATTACAAAAAAACCAATAGTGCCAACAGTGGCAGAACAAAAATTAAATACAAGAAGCAGAAGTGCAAAACTAAGAGTAGCACAAAAAAAATAAATGACAGAAGAAAAAATAGATAACAATAAAGAAGTACCAAAAATTGATTTAAGAACAATTTTTAACTACAATAGTATAGTTAAGAATATCCCTTTCTTTTTGTTTTTGGCAGCATTGGCAATACTATATATATACAACGGTCATCATGCAGATAAGCTAGTAAGAAAAATAGCCACTACAGAAAAAAATATTAAAGAATTAGAATACGAATACAAAACAGTGAAGAGTGATTTGATTTTTAGAAGTAAAGCAAGTGAGTTGGTAAAAGCTGTAGAGCCATTGGGGTTGAAAGAGCCAAGAGTACCACCAATGCTGCTTAGTGATACGGTGGCGAGAAAGAATGGAGATGTGGGGAGTGCTGTGAATTGAGAGAGGGTGGCAGTTGGCAAAAACTAATTTGAAAGCAAGATTTTACAGATTACAAAATTGTTTCGTAGGATCTAAACATTGGCAGAAGAAATAAAAAATTAAATAAAATAAAACTCCGTAAAAGTTTAAGATTGGTAAAAGAATGGATATAAAAAAAGACATATTGTGGAGAGTGTATCTATGCTTTATAGCAATGATAGTGCTTTGCATATGTGTGCTTGGTAGGGCTGTTTATATACAAAGAGCAGAAGGTAAATTTTGGAGAGGGATGAGTGATAGTTTGCATATAAAATCGCAACCGATAATGGCAGAAAGAGGAACGATTTATAGCGAAGATGGAAATATGCTGAGTACATCTGTTCCTGTATTTGATGTATTTGTAGATTTTGCTGCGGATGGATTAAGGGAAAAAGAGGGAAAACGTTTTAAAGAAAATATTGATTCATTGAGTATTTGTTTGGCAAATTTATTTGGAGATAAAAATGCAGGAGAATACAAGCAATTGATGCAGCAAGCATATAATGATAAGGAACGTTATTTTATTCTAAAAAAGAAAATGACTTTTGACCAATATTTATCAATGAAAAATTTTCCATTGGTAAGACTTGGTAGAAATAAAAGTGGTTTTATAGTAGACACGAAAGATAAAAGAATTAATCCGTATGTATTGCTTGCTAATAGAACGATTGGTTTGTCACGACAAGACTTTTCAAAAAATGTAGGATTAGAATTAACGTACGATAGTTTGCTAAAAGGTACAACAGGGCAGCGTTTGATGCGTTATGCAGCTGGTACATACTTGCCAGTAGAAGGCTCGGAGCTTGATCCTGTAAATGGAAAAGATATTGTAACAACGTTAGATACTTACATACAAGATGTAGCAGAAAATGCGCTTATGAAAATGATGGTAAATAACAATTCATTGCATGGTACTGCTATTGTAATGGAAACAGCTACAGGAAAAATAAAAGCCATTGCAAATTTAGGAAAACAAGCTGATGGAAATTATATAGAAGATATGAACTATGGCATTGGTAAAAAAACAGAGCCAGGTTCTATTTTTAAACTGGCTACCCTTATGAGCTTGCTTGAAGATGGATATGCAGATATAGATACAAAAGTAAATTGCGAGGGAGGAAGAAAAGATTTTTATGGGTTAAAAATTTCTGATTCGCATTTAGGTACTTATGAAACTACCCTCAAAGCAGCTTTTGCAGCAAGTAGTAATGTAGCATTTGCAAAACTTGCAGACCAGCATTATCATAAAGAACCACAAAAGTTTTTAAACCATTTACACAAAATGCGTTTAGATATAAGCACAGAAATTGATATAGTAGCTACATCTGGGTTTCCATTAATAAAAAAAGCAACTGCAAAAAGTTGGAGCGCAACTACTATCCCATATATGGCGCATGGGTATGAAGAATTGGTAACACCATTGCACATGCTTTCATTATACAACTCAGTAGCTAATGGAGGAAAATTTATGAAACCATATTTGGTAAATGAAATAAAAGAATATGGCGTAACAATTAAGAAAATTGAACCAGAAGTTTTAGATGAAAAAATTTGTAGTGAAACGACCATAAAAAAATTGCAAGAATGTATGCTTGCAGTAGTGCAAGAAACACATGGTACAGGGCACAAGATTTTGATGGACTCTGCATATAAAATTGCAGGTAAAACAGGTACAGCAGTAACAGCGCAAGATAACAAAGGGTACAACAAATCGGCAAAGGTTTACCAAGCATCTTTTATTGGTTATTTTCCTGCGGAAGCCCCAAAGTATACAATGGCGGTGGTTATACAAAACACAAGAGAGTCTAAATTGATTTATGGAGCGGATGTTTCTGGAGCTGTTTTTAAAGAAATAAGCGATAAAATTTATGCTCGCTACTTAAATAATGCCACATATACTACAAAATTAATTGTAGATACAAGTATTAACAATGCTATTGGTATGAAAAATGACATTCAGTCTATTTTTGGTTTTATGAATATTCCATGTACAGATGCAACTGCATCAGGTGCATGGAGAAATGTAAAATTTACACAAAATAATACAACGATGTACGTGGCTGCATCTAACAATGACACAAAAAAAATAATGCCAGATGTACTGGGTATGGGATTGAAAGATGCGATTTATATTTTAGAAAATAAAGGATTAAAAATAGCACTACAAGGAAAAGGAAAAGTAATAAGTCAGAGTTTGGTAGCAGGTACAAATTTTATTAACGGACAAAAAGTAACCTTATTTTTAAATTGATATTAAAAGACCTTTTATATAAAGTGAAACTAAAAGCGGTGCATGGAAGCACTGATGTAAAGATTATTTCTTTGCATATAGACTCACGTGAAGTTATAAAAGGAAGTTGTTTTATTGCAATAAAAGGAACAACAGTAGATGGAAACAATTTTATAGATGCAGCTATTGCAAAAGGAGCTATTGCAATTATTACAGAAAATATTATTACAAACATTATAGAAGGAATTACTTACGTGCAAGTGGAAAATGCCAGTAAAGCAGCGGGTTTAATGGCACATTATTTTTATGATGAACCTACAGCAAAAATAAATTTGGTAGGTGTAACAGGCACAAATGGTAAAACAACCGTAGCAACAATTCTATTTAATTTATTTACAAAGCTTGGTTTTATTTGTGGTTTAATAAGTACTGTAGAAAATAAAATTGCTACAACTATTATTCCTGCAACGCATACTACCCCTGATGCAATTAATTTAAATGCATTATTGAAACAAATGGTAGAAGAAGGTTGTGATTATGTTTTTATGGAATGCAGTAGCCATGCCATAGACCAACAGCGAATTGCAGGCTTAATTTTTAAGGGAAGTATTTTTACAAACATCACCCACGACCACTTGGATTATCATAAAACGTTTGATGAATATATCAGCGTAAAGAAAAGCTGGTTTGATAATTTATCCTCAACAGCATTTGCAATAAGCAATGCAGATGATAAACGTGGAGCAGTAATGCTACAAAATACCAATGCAAAAAAATATTATTACAGCCTTAGAACTGTGGCTGATTTTAAGGGGAAAATATTAGACAATAGTTTGAATGGATTGCACATGGTAGTAAATGATGTAGAAGTACATTTTAAATTGATTGGAGAATTTAATGCCTACAATTTATTATCTGTATATGCCGCTGCAATTTGTTTAGGTATGGATAAACAAGAAGTGTTGGTAGCACTTAGCAACATAGATGGGGCAGAAGGAAGGTTTGATTATGAAGTGAGTGCTATGGATAAAATTATAGGAATAGTGGATTATGCTCACACGCCAGATGCATTGCTGAATGTGTTGGCAACCATAAAAAATCTTCGTCGTGGGCATGAAAAGATAATAACTGTAGTGGGTTGTGGTGGCGATAGAGATAAAGCCAAAAGACCAATAATGGCCGAGGTTGCATGCGAGCATAGCGATAAAGTTATTCTTACATCTGATAACCCACGTACAGAAAAAGCGGATGATATTTTAAAAGATATGGAGGCAGGAATAAATGTGGTAGCAAGAAGAAAATACATAACAATAGCAGATAGAAAAGAAGCAATAAAAACAGCCGTGAGTTTGAGTAACTCTGAAGATATTGTTTTAGTAGCAGGGAAAGGGCATGAAAAATATCAAGAAATAGACGGAGTGAGGTATGAGTTTGATGATAAGAAAATATTGAGGGAAATGTTTGAGTTGTTGGGGAAGTAGCCCCCTAAATCCCCCCACAGGGGGACTTGGGTTTGTAATTGTTGAATTGTTGAATTAAAAAGTAACAAATAAATTTAAGAAAGTTCCTATAAAAAAATTATAAATTATTCATTATAAATTATTAATTGATGCTTTATCATCTATTTGATTGGATTACGCAGCATTGGACAAAGGCAACTTTCCCAGGTAGTGGGCTATTTAAGTTCATTAGTTTTCGTGTAATGATGGCGCTAATATTGTCGTTGATTATTACGACGGTATATGGTAAAAAATTGATTGTGTTTTTGCAAAAAAAGCAAATGGGTGAAACCGTTCGTGACCTTGGGCTTGCGGGTGAGCAACAAAAAAGAGGCACACCATCTATGGGCGGTATAATTATAATTTTGGGTATTTTAATTCCTACTTTATTGCTTGCCAATTTAGATAAAGTATATATACGCTTAATGATGCTTTGTACAGTATGGCTTGGTGCTATTGGTTTTATTGATGATTATTTAAAAATAAAAAGCAAGCGTGACGCAAAAGCAAAAGGAGTAGATTATAAAAAAAGTGACAGTGATGGATTAGCAGCAAAATTTAAATTGTTTGGGCAAGTTGGTTTAGGACTTATAGTAGGAATAACGTTAGTTTTTAGCCCCAGCGTTACTATGAAAAGAGAAGTAACACAGGTGAGTATAAATGAAGTATTACAACAAGGGGAAAAATTATTGAAGATAGATACTTTAATGATTGACGGGAAAGTGCATTTGTTTGCAAATATAAAATCTCAAAGCACTACAATACCATTCAAAAAAAATCATGAATTTAATTATGCAGATTTATTACCAAAGAGTTTAAAAGATTATGCTTATTTAATTTATATACTGATAGTAATATTTATTGTAACAGCGGTTTCCAATGCAGCAAATATTACTGATGGTTTGGATGGGTTGGCTACGGGCATAAGTGCACTCATAGGTATAGCCTTGGGCATATTTGCTTACGTAAGTGGTAATATAAAATTTGCGGAGTATTTAAACATTATGTACATACCAAACCTTGGTGAGCTATCTATTTTTATTGCAGCATTTGTTGGCGCATGTATTGGGTTTCTTTGGTACAACTCATACCCAGCGCAAGTTTTTATGGGAGATACTGGTAGCCTTGCATTAGGAGGTATTATTGCGGCATTGGCTATTATTGTAAGAAAAGAATTATTGATACCAATATTTTGTTTAGCATTTTTTGTGGAGCTGTGCAGTGTAATGATACAGGTAAGTTATTTTAAATATACTAAGAAAAAGTATGGAGAGGGTAGGCGTGTTTTCTTAATGAGCCCATTGCATCATCATTATCAAAAGAAGGGTTATCATGAAAGTAAAATAGCGGTGCGTTTTTGGATTCTTACCATTCTGTGTGTGGCAGTTGCAATTATAACATTAAAGTTGAGATAAAAAAGTGAAACGAATTGTAATACTAGGAGCAGGTGAAAGTGGTATAGGCACAGCACTGTTAGCAAAGCAGCAAGGGTACAATGTGTTTGTAACAGATGGGGGAGCAATAAAAGAAAATTATAAAAATGATTTGTTGCAATACAATATTGAGTTTGAAGAAGGACAACACACAGAAGAAAAGATATTGAATGCAGATGTAGTAATGAAGAGCCCAGGCATATCTGAAAAAAATGAATTGGTAAAAAAAATAAGAGCGAAAGCAATTGACATAATAAGTGAAATAGAATTTGCATATCAATACAAAGGTGATAGCAAAGTAATTGCCATAACAGGTAGTAACGGAAAAACCACTACTACTTCTATAGTTTTTCATATTTGCAAATTGGCAGGCGAAGATTGTGCAATGGTAGGAAATATAGGTTATTCATTTGCAAGGCAAGTGGCAGAAGCGCCAAAGAAATTGTATGTAGTAGAAGTAAGTTCTTTTCAGCTAGATGATATAAAAACATTTAGGCCAGATGTAGCGGTGATAACAAATATTACAGAAGACCATTTAGACAGATACGAATACGATGTAAAAAATTATATAAAAAGTAAATTTAGAATAATAGAAAATCAAACTGTAGATGATGTTTTTATTTACAATTTGGACGATGAAACAACAACAGAAAATTTAAAAAACTATTCCATTAGAGCAACAAAAGCACCAATCACTATGAGTAAAGAATTACAAGAAGGAGCATACTTAACCAACGAAGAGCTTAGAATAAAGTGGAGAGGAGAAGATATGGAAATGAATGTATCTGACTTTACTTTAAAGGGAATGCATAATAGATACAATAGTATGGCAGCAAGTATGAGTGGCTTTGCAATTGGCATTAGAAAAGAAAAAATTAGAGAGGCTATTCAAACATTTGAAAGCTTGGAACACCGCATGGAGCCTGTAGTTACAATAAGAGGAGTAGAATTTGTAAACGATAGTAAAGCTACTAATGTAAACAGTACATGGTATGCTTTGGAAAGTATGGAAAAGCCCGTGATATTAATATTAGGTGGCGTAGATAAAGGAAATGATTATGATGCATTGCAAGAAATGGTGAAAGAAAAAGTAAAAGCAATTGTTTGTTTGGGTACAGAGAATGAAAAAATACATGAAGCATTTTCAAATACGGTTTCGCAAATGATAGATGTAGACAATGCAAAAGATGCAGTAATAGCAGCTTATCGTTTTGCAGAAAAAGGAGATGTGGTTTTGCTTAGCCCTGCATGTGCAAGTTTTGATTTATTTAAAAATTATGAAGATAGAGGGGAGCAATTTAAAAGAGCGGTGAAGGATTTGTAGGAGCCTCCCTAAATCTCGTCGAAGGAGGGACTTTCAGCCTGAGTTTTTCGAAGGCAGTAAAATTGTTTGAACAAAAAGGAGGTAAGTGTAATTGTAGGTAAAAGATGAAAAATGATTTGACGAAGAACGGAGCGTCGCCACTGAAGTTCAATCAAGGAGCTTCAGCTTGTAAACAAAAAATGTCAGCCTGAGCTTGTCGAAGGCACAAAAAAATAAATGCTAGAAGCAAATACGATACGAGAATTTTTTAAGCCTGACTTTAGCAACATGGGCGATAACTTGGTTAAAAAAACCAAGGGCGACCGTGTGATATGGGCTATAGTGGTTATACTTACTGTAGCAAGTTTGTTGCTTGTGTACAGCAGTACAGGCTCTCTTGCTTATCGAATGAGCAAGAGTACAGAAAGTTATTTGTTTAAGCAATTTGCTTTTATAATGATTGGTATAATGGTAATTTATTTTGCTCATAGAATTAATTATACTATTTACTCTAGAGTTGCATTGATATTATTTTTAATTTCTGTGCCGTTATTATTATATACTTTATTGTTTGGTGTGCAGTTAAATGCAGGTAGTCGATGGATAAAATTGCCTGTAATTAATATGACGTTTCAAACGTCGGACTTAGCTAAGCTTGCGTTATTCATGTATCTCAGCAGGCAGCTTAGTAGAAAACAAGCTGTTATAAAAGATTTTAAAAAAGGATTTTTACCTATTGTAGTACCTGTTGGTTTGATATGCATACTGATAGCACCAGCAAATTTATCTACAGCAATATTAGTAGCAGGTACAAGTTTTGTGTTAATGTTTATTGGACGAGTAAGTACGAAACATATTTTGATGACGATTGGAGTGGCGCTTATTCCCGCAATATTTTTAATATCAATAGCAGTGTCCACTTATGATAAAGAAAAAGGAGCCTCAAAAAAATTGCCAGCTATTTTAGCAGCAGGTAGAATACCAACTTGGATTGGCAGAATACAAACTTTTGTATACAGCAAGAAGGAAGATAATAATGATAAATTATATCAAATAAACCAAGCAAAAATTGCCATTGCAAGTGGTGGTTGGTTAGGGCGTGGGCCAGGAAGAAGTGAAGCAAGAAATTTTTTGCCGCATAGCTATAGCGATTTTATTTATGCAATTATAATAGAAGAGTACGGCATTTTTGGTGCAGCGTTTATGTGTTTTATTTATTTATATTTTTTGTATAGATGTATAAGAATTTATAGAAAATGTCCGTATGCATTTGGAGCTTTCTTAGCATTGGCATTGAGTTTTACATTGGTAATACAAGCTATTGCAAATATGGGTGTAAATGTAAATTTATTTCCAAATACGGGTGTTACGCTTCCATTGGTTAGTATGGGTGGAAGTAGTTTTTTATTTACGTGTTTATCTATAGGTATTATTTTAAGTGTAAGTAGAAATGTGGAGCAGCAAGAAGGCAAAGCGGTATTGCAAGCACTAAAAGATAGTGTAAAAGAAAAAGAAATTGTAGCAGTATGATGAGTGAATTACAGAACATAGATGGAAATAAGTTACGCATCATTATAGCAGGTGGTGGCACGGGTGGGCATATTTTTCCTGCTATAGCCATTGCAAATGCTATAAAAAAAATAAAACCAACTACAGAATTTTTATTTGTAGGTGCAAAAGGAAAAATGGAAATGGAAAAAGTGCCGCAAGCAGGCTACGAAATAAAAGGATTGGATATAGCAGGGTTTAACAGAAGTTCTTTGATAAAAAATATTGGTTTGCCTTTTAAAATTTTTAAAAGTTTTTTACAAGTTTCTAAAATTATAAAAGAGTTTAAGCCAGATGCGGTAATAGGTGTAGGAGGTTATTCTAGTTTTCCTGTTCTGCGTTTTGCTCAGAGTAAAAAGATACCTACATTTTTACACGAAAGTAATTCGTTTGCTGGTAAGAGTAATATTTTGCTTGGTAGAAAAGCTACTAAAATATTTACTGCTACAGATGATATGAAAGCATTTTTTCCTGCTGCCAAAACAATGCTTACAGGAAACCCAGTAAGGCAAACGATAAGCCATAGTATAGTTTCAAGGGCTGAAGGATTGAAGTTTTTTGGTTTACAAGAAAATAAAAAAACTGTATTAGTAGTTGGTGGTAGCCTTGGGGCAAAATCTATAAACGAAGCTATTAATAAAAGTATAAATGTATTTGCTGAAAATAATTTGCAGCTAATATGGCAAACGGGTAAACCTTATTTTGATACAGCAGTAGCAGCGGTAAAAGGGCATGATGAAATTTATATGAACAATTTTATTAGCCAAATGGAAAATGCTTATGCAGCTGCTGATGTAATAATAAGTAGAAGTGGCGCAATGGCGGTGGCGGAAATTTGCTTGGTAGGTAAGCCTACAATATTTGTGCCTTACCCTCATGCAGCAGAAGACCACCAAACGGCAAATGCAAATGTATTGGTAAATAGCCATGCAGCATTGATGGTAAAAGACGATGCTGCAAAAAATGATTTGGTAAATACCCTGTTAAAATTGATAACAGATGAAAATTTGCAAAACGAATTGAAAAATAGCATAAAGAAATTAGCAGTAAAAAATGCAGATGAAATAATAGCATCACAAATTTTGCAAGCAATTAACAAAGCATGATTGATATAAACAAAATATCGGCAGTATATTTCCTAGGCATTGGCGGCATAGGTATGAGTGCTCTTGCAAGGTATTTTAATGAGAAAGGAGTAAAAGTAAGCGGGTACGATAAAACGGAAACAGCACTTACAGATAAATTGATAGCAGAAGGTATAGAAATACATTTTGTAGATGATGTAAACATGGTAGATAAAAATGCAGATATAGTGGTGTACACACCCGCTGTGCCTGCAAATAATACAGAGCTTAATTTTTTTAAAGACAATAATTACAATCTGCTAAAACGTAGTGATGTATTGGGTTTGCTTACTGCAAATAGTTTTAATGTATGTGTAGCAGGCACACATGGCAAAACAACCACTAGCGCAATGATAGCGCATATTTTAAAAAATAGTGGCTATGGTTGCAATGCATTTTTAGGCGGTATTGCGGCAAACTATGATACAAATTATTTGCATAGTGACAATAATGTATCAGTAGTTGAAGCAGATGAGTATGATAGAAGTTTTTTGAAATTGAGTCCTGATGTTGCAATCATTACTTCTATAGATGCAGACCATTTAGATATATATGGTACTGAAAAAAATATGCAAGATGCATTTGTAGAATTTACAACTAAGACAAAAGTGGGAGGTTGTTTGATAATTAAACATGGTTTGAAAAGAATAGAAGATTTTAAAGTTAAAGATATATGTACCTATTCTTTCAGTGATAAAAATGCAAATATTCATATTGATAATTTAGTAATAAATAGTGGTGCGTATCAATTTGATGTAATAAATAATTTTTGGATAATAAAAGATGTAGTGTTGAATATGGGAGGCTTGCACAACATTGAAAATGTAATAGCAGCAATAGGTGTAGCCAAGTATTTGAAAATTGATAATGATAAAATAAAAAATGCAGTTAGTTCCTTCACAGGAGTGAAACGAAGATTTGAATATATTATTAAAACAGACGGTTTGGTATTTTTAGATGACTATGCACATCATCCAGAAGAATTGAGAGCATTGATAGAGGGAGCAAAAAATTTATTTCCTAAAAAAAAGTGTACGGTTATTTTCCAGCCACATCTATTTAGTAGAACAAAAGATTTGGCAGATGGATTTGCAGAAGTATTAAGCATGGCAGACGAAACAATTTTATTACCCATTTACCCAGCAAGAGAACTACCAATGGAAGGAGTAACGAGTGAGTTGATAGCTTCTAAAATGGATAAAAGGAAAGTAAAAATTTTGGAAAAAGAACAGTTGCTGAAATATTTAGAGAGTTTAAAAGTCTCTTCTTCGGAGGGATTTAGAGAGGCTCTTATTATAACAGCAGGAGCAGGAGATATAGATGCATTAGTACAACCAATAAAAAATTTGTTCTTATAAAATGGCACAAAGTAAAAACGATACAAAAAAATTATTAACCAGTGTATTATGGTTGGTGGTAGGTGTTGCAACCTTTGCATTGCTTATTGCTGCCGTATACAATAAAGAAAGTAAGCATTGCAAAGGGGTTGATATAAGTATCTCAGGAGTTACCAATAATTTTTTTATTGATAAAAGTGATGTGTACAATATCATTAAAAATAATGGTGGAGATAGCACCCAACATATTGCATTGGCTAATATAAATTTGAAGCTCATTGAAAAAGAATTAGAAAAAGATGTATGGGTAAAAAATGCAGAGTTGTATTTCGATAACAATAATATTTTAAAAGTAACGGTAGAAGAAAGAGAACCTATAGCAAGAATTTTTTCAAACACAGGTAATACTTTTTATATAGATAGTAGTTGCAAAATTTTGCAACTTAGCAATAAATTTTCTGCAAGGTTACCAATATTTACAGGCTTTAATAGTGATGCAGCCAAAATGTTGAAACCAGATAGTACTTTGTTGCAAGCAATAAAAAACATTGCATTAAAAATAAATGTAGATACTTTTTTAACTGCTATGATAGAGCAGATAGATATTGTAGCAAAAAGTAATTTTGAATTTGTGCCAAAGCTTGGTAAGCAAAAAATATTATTTGGAGATGCAAATGACGTAGATGCAAAATTTAATAAACTAAAATTGTTTTATAAAAATGTAATAGCACAAACAGGTTGGAATAGATACAGTACTATTAATTTGCAATATAAAGACCAAGTAATAGCAAGTATAAAGGGTGCTACAGATGTATCTTCAGATTCTTTAAAAACTTTGCTTATGATGCAGATGATGGTAGAAAATGCAATACAAAAATCTGCAGATAGTTCTATAACTTTTCTAAATGAAAAAAACAATACAGATAGTTCTATGATTGAACAATCTGTAGAAAGAGAGGATGAAGGAGTAGAACAAAGTGTAACAGCTTTAGCAGCTGCAAATGCCACAGTCGTAAAAAAAGCAGTCATTCAAAAACCTGTAGTAATTGCAAAAGTTGTTAAAAATAAACCAACCCTCATTCCTGTAAAACCACTTATAAAAAAACCTGTTGCATTAGCTGTAGCAAAACCTGCTACAGCCGTTGCAACAAAACCAATCGTAATGCAGCCAAAGCCAAAGTCAAAATCAACTATTGCTAAGCCAATTACAAAACCAGTAGCAAAAAAGAAACCACCACCTAAACAGACTATAGATTATTAGATACAGCATCATTTTTTTAACAAATTTCAAATCATCACAGGGTTTCTAAATCCTCCTTCGGGGGTAGTAGGGGGCTAAAAAAAATACATAATCATGAACAAAGAACAACCAATAATTGTAGGGTTAGACATTGGAACTACCAAAATAGCAGCTATAGCAGGGCGTAAAAATGAGCATGGAAAATTAGAAATACTTGGCTTTGGAAGAGCAAACAGTAACGGAGTGCAACATGGCATGGTTTTAAATATTGACCAAACAATAAAAGCGATACAACTAGCTTTAGAAAATTGTTACGCATCTAATCCTAACCTTGCCATAAGTGAGGTATATGTAGGTATTGCAGGGCATCATATAAAAAGTTTACAAACTCGTGGAGATATTGTTCGTTCAGACAATGAAGAAGAAATACGCCAAGAGGAAATTGATAGACTAATAGCTGACCAATATCGTACTTACATCCCTGCGGGCGACCAAATTATTGATGTAATTCCACAAGAGTTTACGGTAGATAATTTTCAAAATATACCAAATCCAATAGGATACAGTGGTGTAAAAGTTGGTGCAAATTTTCACATCATAACAGGCGATAAAAATGCTATCCGTAACATTAATCGTGCAGTTGAAAAATCAGGATTAAAAACACAAGATTTAGTTTTGCAACCGCTTGCATCTGCAGCTGCAGTAATGTGCGACCAAGACCTCGAAGCAGGTGTAGCCATTGTAGATATTGGTGGCGGTACTACTGACTTAGCTGTTTTTTATGAAGGTATATTAAAGCATACTGCTGTAATACCTTTTGGCGGCGAAAATATTACCAACGATATTAAAACTGGCTTAGGTGTTTTAAAAACACAAGCGGAGCAAATGAAAATACAATTTGGTAGTGCACTGGCTGACGAAACAAAAAGCAATGCATTTATAACTATACCAGGCTTACGTGGTATGGCACCAAAAGAAATTTCTGTTAAAAATCTAGCTAGCATTATACAAGCACGTATGAGTGAAATTATGGATTTTGTATCCTATCATTTAAAGCAAATTGGGTTAGACAACAGAGCGTTAAACGGAGGTATCATACTTACTGGCGGTGGTTCTCAATTAAAACATTTATTACAACTTACTGAGTATGTAACTGGTTTAAATGCACGCATTGGTTTCCCTAACGAGCACCTTAGCGGTGGGCATATAGATGAATTGGCAAAACCAATGTATAGCACTTGTATTGGACTTATTTTAAAAGGGTATAACGACTATGAAAATAAGAACAAAAAAATGGAAAGTAATTTTATAAAAGTAGCTGGCACAGGTATTATGCAGGAAGAACCTGTAGAAGAGATTGCAATCCCAACGGAACTAAATGAGTTTATTCAGCAAAATGAACCTGCTATTGCAAAGCGCAAAAAAACAATTAAGGGTTTTATGGATAGTTTTAAAACAAACTTGATAGAAATGTTTAAGGAAGAAGGGGATGAAGAACTCTAATAATTTGAATAACGGGTAATTAATAACACCTTTTCTCAATACTAATATCTCAATACTAATATCTCAATACTTAATACTAATATCTCAATACTTAATACTAATATCTCAATACTAAAATAAACAACATGATACATTTTGATTTGCCCAAAGACCAGTCCTCTATCATAAAGGTTATAGGCATTGGTGGAGGCGGAAGCAATGCAGTAAACCATATGTTTGCACAAAATATAGAAGGTGTAAACTTTATTATTTGCAATACTGATGCGCAAGCAATTGCACAAAGCAAAGTGCCAAATAAAATACAGCTTGGTCCGCACCTTACGCAAGGGCTTGGAGCAGGCGCTAACCCAAAAGTAGGAAAAGAAGCTACCGAAGAAAGTTTAGAAGAAATAAAACGCATTTTAGAAGTAAATACTAAAATGGCTTTTATAACTGCAGGCATGGGCGGTGGTACAGGTACAGGAGGCGCACCCATCATTGCAAAAATTTGTAAAGATTTAGGCATACTTACTGTTGGTATTGTTACTACACCATTTGCTTACGAAGGTAAAAAAAGAGTAGCGCAAGCAGAAGAAGGTATTATGCTATTAAAAAACCATGTAGATACTTTATTGGTAATAAGCAATGATAAATTGCGTCATCAATTTGGTAACCTAAAAATGAAAGAAGCTTTTAATAAAGCCGATGATATTTTAGCCACAGCTGCAAAATGTATTACAGATGTAATAAATAGTACAGGACAAATAAATGTGGATTTTGCTGATGTATGCACCGTAATGAGAGATGGTGGTGTAGCCATATTAGGTAGTGCATCTGCAGAGGGAGAAAGTCGTGCACAAATAGCTGTAGAAAATGCGTTAACCTCTCCATTACTTAACGACAACGATATTCGTGGAGCTAAGTGGATACTTATTAATATTAACTCTGCTGAAGGTGAGCATGAGTTTACAATGGATGAAGTAGAGATAATTCAAAATTATATTCTTAGCCAAGCTGGGGAGGATACAGATGTAATTTTAGGGCTTGGGTATGATAGTACACTTGGCAGCAAAATAAGTATAACTCTTATTGCTACTGGGTTTGAGCACAAAGATCCTTTTCCAAAAGCAGCTTTAGAAGAAACTTTTGTAGCATCTTTAGATGAAAAAGTAGTAATGCATTTAGAAATGCCATCTATCCAAAATATGCAACCTGCAGTTATACAACCAACGCTTCAATTTGAAGATAAAAGTGTGCAAGCTTTGGTAGCAAAAGCAGAGCAAGAAAAGGCGCAAGATTTATTTATGCCAACCTTATCTACCGAGCCAATAGCACAAATTCCTAGTAAAAATGCTTCAGACAAAATGAATGATGCTCCTATCTTTTTTGAAATATCTTCACCAAAAGACCAACTACTTGTTATTCAATTTGAAACGGATATTATAGCACCAACAACGAACCCACAAGTTGTAACTACATCAATTAATACTACAATAAATAATGAAGCTAGCAGTAAAAGCAGCCTTTCTTCTGGCAGCTTTCTAGCAAGGCCTACGCAAATTTATGCCACGGCAATACCAGAGCCAAAATCCATGCCATTAAATGTGCCACTACAGCAGCAGCCTGCCATACAAGCTGACGAACTTGAATTGCAGATGAAGCTTGTAGTAAAAGAACCCCAAGAAGCAGCGGAGTTAAAACCTGCTGTGCAAACGGAAATTAATGTGCCCTTTATAAGCAACCCAGTAGAGGAACCTGCCATGCAGGACGATACAGATGAGCTTAGGCGCAGGGCTACGGAGCGGATTGCAAAGCTGAGAAATCTTTCTTTTAACATCAATGCAGCCGACCCTAATAATGAGTTTGAAACGGTACCAGCATATCTCCGTCGCAATATGGAAATACACAACCAAATAGCAGATGTGGAATCTTTTTATAGCAATTATACCGTAAAGTCTGACGATAATAACCAAGCAGAAATAAATACAATCAATAATTTTTTAGATGGAAAAAAACCCGACTGACGCTTGCGATTATTCATTCTTTCTACAAACTAGCTTACCCTGAAACCTTGATTTTTCAGACTGTTTGATGTGTGCTCCCTTTCATTTATTTGAAAGGGGGTTTTTGTTAGACTTAATATGTTTAACAAAAATAAAATAGCCTATTATTTTTTTTGAAGCATAGATATTGAGATAGCAATCATCTGTAGTCCCCTGCTATTCATTCCTATCTTTTGTTCGTTCCTCACAAAAGGATATCCACTTCTATCAGGGCTAGTTTCAACAGTTGAATTTTTATTGAACTTTTATGATGCATTTTGAAAAAATAAGAAAATTTATTTTTTACCTGCCTCACAATATTAAAATAAAACCGAATTAGTAAGCGCATATTCTGTGTTATAATTTCGCCTTGCGCTAGCAAGCCATCTCTAAATTGTATTTGCTTTTTGTAACTTGTATTTAACCCTTTGGGCAAAATAACTTTTGCTACATAACCGCTATGTTAGTTATGTTGCCAATAAAACTTATTTTACCATTTATGCTGCCATATTCTTGAAATTGATTAGAAGGGAATTTCAACATCACTTGTAGAAAAATCAATACACATTTTTAAATTTTATCTATTATTATTCATCTATTCATTTTTATAAAAAATTATGATTGATTAAAAAAGTGAATTAATAAATTTTCTCTCCAAACAAAAAAAATCTCCTACCTTTCAATTCTAAAATTATTATATGGCAGATTATATTCAGTATTGGTGGGTCGTATTACTCATACTAGGAGCTTTAAGTTGTTTTGTAACCATTAACCAAGGCTTAATTGGCGTCGTTACTATGTTTGGAAAATACAAACGTATTATGCGCCCTGGGTTAAATTTTAAAATACCTTTTTTAGAGCAGATTTATAAAAAAGTAAGTGTGCAAAATCGTTCTGTGGAGTTAGAGTTTCAAGCGGTGACAGTAGATCAAGCGAATGTGTATTTTAAATCGATGTTATTATATTCGGTATTAAATATAGATGAAGAAACCATCAAAAATGTAGCGTTTAAATTTATAAGCGATAAAGACTTAATGCAAGCTCTTATAAGAACAGTAGAAGGTAGTATTCGTGCTTTTGTATCTACAAAAAAACAAGCAGAGGTTTTAAATGTGCGAAGAGATATTGTAGAAAATGTAAAAGAGCAAGTTGATCTACAGCTAGAAAGTTGGGGGTATCATTTGCAAGATTTGCAAATAAATGATATCACATTTGACGAAGCAATTATAAATAGTATGAGCAAAGTTGTAGCATCTAACAACTTAAAAGCAGCTGCCGAAAATGAAGGACAAGCATTACTTATAACAAAAACAAAAGCCGCAGAAGCAGAAGGTAATGCAATAAAAATAGCAGCAGAAGCTGAAAGACAGGCAGCACAGTTGCGTGGGCAAGGTGTGGCATTGTTTAGAGAAGAAGTAGCTCGTGGTATGAGTTCAGCAGCATCAGAAATGAAACAAGCAAACCTTGATACGAATGTAATTTTATTTAGTATGTGGGTGGAGGCCATTAAAAACTTTGCAGAGTATGGAAAAGGCAATGTAATTTTCTTAGACGGAAGCAGCGATGGTATGGAAAAAACTATGAGACAAATAATGGCAATGCAACAGTTGCAAGAAAATAAATAAAAATTTAAAGCCTCGATTTTATCGGGGCTTTTTTAGATTGATTCAGTCTTTGCAAAACTGACTTAATCTTGGTACAAGCACTACTTATTAACCAAGTCTTTGCAAATATCTTTGCATACATAAAATTCTTCTGAGACTGGCTCAATCCAACTTTAACAAATCCTTTTGCTAATTTCAATAAACTTTTGTTTTATTGCATTTAATTTATATTTGCAAGAATAGTTTCAAAGAATTATACAACAAATAAACACCTTAAACCTAGTAATAAATGTTCGATTTTTTTTTAC
>JANXOQ010000337.1 GCA_025357775.1 Ferruginibacter sp.
CCACATTTCCTACTGAAGTTTGCCAAAATAATGACATCAATTTTATCGGTACAGGTAGCCCAAATACATATTATTTAAGATGGTATTTTTCTGATAATGCACAAACACAATATTATGGAAATGTTAATCATACATTTTCAACTCCTGGTACTTTTGAAATTTTACTAATAGCAATAAATAATGCAGGCTGCGAAGACACTGTCCGCAGAAATGTAACAGTAAAGGCTGGACCTCAAATAGCCTTTACATCTAACTTGCCTGATGCTAATTGTAAACCTCATGCAGTAATATTTACAAATAATACTGTTGGAGCAAATTTAAAATTTGCATGGAACTATGGGGATGGTAGTCCAGTAGATACGATCAACGGGCAAGGTAGCGCTACACATACATACACAAATTTTGGGAATTATACAGTTATACTTTATGCAAAAGATACAAGCGTGGGTGCTGGTTGCTTTGCATACAAAACGTTTAATTATGTAAGAATTGTACAACCCTCTATTACATTATTTGCAGTGCCTCCTTCTGGTTGCTTGCCACTTCCTGTATTGTTTAGTTTAACAACCAGTAGTGTTATTGTACCAATATTAAGTTACGACTGGAACTTTGGAGATGGAAGTGCAATTGAAAATACCATATCCCCCATGAGTAGTCATGTGTACAACACTGCTGGTAATTTTTCGGCAACTGTAACTATGAATATGCAAGGTGGTTGTAGCTATACATCTGCGGTAAAAATAATTACAGTAGATGCTATTTGTGATGATGATGGAAGTGGTGGCAGTGGCGCAGGTGGTGGTGGTTTTACTATTAGCAAAACTTGCGCTAATAAATACACAATATTATTTAAAGATACCGTTTCAAATAATACCGTACAATCATGGAACTTTGGCGATGGAGTCATTGTATCTACAGGAGTTTTAAACCCTATAAGCCATACTTATACTGGTCTTCAAAAAATATATACTGTAGTTGTTACAAGAAAAAATACCATAACAAATGTAATAACTACGGGCACAAAAAGAATTAAAATTATTGATGAAAAAGCAAATTTTATTCCTTCCATTTTTGATATTTGTAAAGATAAAAACGTGCAGTTTAAGACTATTGGCATAGACTCTTCTTTAATAAAAAAATACACTTGGGATTTTGGTGATGGCAGCCCTAGATTTGTAATTAATAATGAAAATTATTTTATAAATTATGGTTTGTATTTAAATGGAAATACAAATTATACTTACACAAACAATGGAACATTTTTTGTAAAATTAATTATTGAAGATAAATTAGGCTGCCTTGATTCATTTTTATACCCAGTACCAATTGTGGTAGCTGGCCCTATTGCAAAATTTGTAGTAACACCGCTTACAAGTTGTACATCTCCATTGTTAACCAACATCACAAGCACATCTATACAAAACGGTACTACTCCTATAACCGAGTGGCAATGGACATATGGCGATGGTACTCCCCTGCTAACAACTACGGTAGATTCTGTACTTCATCATAGTTATACTGGCGCAACACCTGCTATTTTTTATACATTAAAATTAAAAATAAAAGATGCCTTAGGCTGCGAAGCGGATACAACTGCAACGAATTATGTAAAGCTATACAAACCCAAAGCAGATTTTTTTGGTACGAATACTTTGCAGTGCGGTAGTTATCAAATTTTATTATATGGCTATATTTCACAGGCGGTAGACCCTACCTATCAGTGGAGTTTTGGAGATGGTAGCGTATCATTACCTAGCCCACTTTTCTATGTGTATCACACATACGCAACAGAAGGGAACTATGATGTAAAATTAATAATAACAGATGAGAACGGTTGCAAAGATAGCATCACCAAATTAGCCTACATAAATATTGTAAAACCAGTTGCAGATTTTAAGATAAATGATACACTACAATGTGCGCCTGCCTCTATTTCTTTTGCAGATAGTTCAAAATTTGCTGTAACATATTTGTGGGATTTTGGTGATGGAAGTGGTCCATCTACAGCCCAAAATCCTGCGCCTCATATTTATGGAGTGCCAGGTTTTTATGATGTAAAACTTTCCATAACAGGGCCAAGTGGTTGTACGAGTTTTAAAATAAAAAAAATAAGAGTTCGTGGTCCAATAGGAACTTTAGCAATAGGAACAAGCCAAGGCTGTAAACCTTACACACTACCGTTAAGCATAACCAATGGGAGTTTTATAAGCACCTATGCTTGGGACTTTGGTGATGGAACACCAGTAATACCAAGCAATACAGCTACAAGTGTTAATCATGTTTATAACTTTGCTGGAAAATATTTACCTAATATTATTTTAACTAGCCCAGAAGGATGCCCATTTAATTTGAAGGCAACCGACTCGGTAATTGTTGATTCATTGAAAGCAAAATTTTCAACAATTGAAAATATATTTTGCCAAACAAGTACAAACCAAACGGTTTTATTTAACAATTTGACCACACTCCCTTCATTTTCTAGTTTATTAAATAGTACATGGAATTTTGGTGATGGTACATCTCTTTCAAGTACTGCTAATACTGTATCGCATACTTATGCTGGGTATGGCACATTTAATGCATACCTCGCAACAAAATCTAAATATGGTTGTATTGATACTTTTAAGCTTGCTAACCCAATTGTTATAAACGCAAAACCCATACCCACCATTACTGGAGCAAATGTTTATTGCTTAAAACCTTCGAGTTTATTAAGTTACATTGGTGGAGAATCTGGCTCAAATATAATTGCTAAATACAAATGGAAAATAGATAATGATAGTGTAGCCAATACACAAAACTTAAATATTAATTATAGAATTTTTGGTAGCCATATTTTAAAATTTATTGTTACTACCAATAATGGTTGTGTTGATTCTGTAGAAAAAGTTATAATTATAGATTCTGTAGTAGCAAAATTTACCAATACGCCAACTCAGTTTTGTGGTCCCACAATAATTCCATTTACAAATACTAGCACAAACTATGCTGCTATACAAAACTACTTGTGGACGTTTGGTGATGGCAGTACAAATAGCACAAACCTTAGCCCATCGCATTTGTACGCTTACGCAGGCTCCTATGATGTGAAATTATTTATGCAAACAGTAAATGGTTGTACGGATGATACAATTGTGCCTGTGGCAGTAAGAATAGATTCGATACCAAAAGCAATAATAACTGGTAATGCCCTGGAATGTAAACCTGGCTTATATTTATACAACAGCAATAATTCTATTTCTCAAAATGCAGTTACTAATTATCAATGGAAAGTAGATGGAAATGTTGTAGCAAATACACCCATCTTAAGTTATTATTTTTATGCAGGTAACCATTTAATAAATTTAAAAATAAAAGCAAGTACAACCTGCGAGCATGATACAACTATAGCTATAATAATTGATTCTTTAAAAGCATCATTCACACCTACAAATGTAAAAATATGTGGCAATAATGGTACGATACAATTTAACAATACTGGAGCAGGAAAATTCCCTGTAACGGGCTATAAATGGACCTTTGGCGATGGGCAAATAAATATTACATCAGCCAACCCTTTACATACTTATAACCAAATTGGGGAATATGATGTAAATCTAAAACTAACTTCTACTAACAATTGTACACACGACACTACAATTATAAAAGCAATAAAAATTTACAAAAAACCAAGTGTAAGTATACAAGGAGATGAAATAAAATGTAGTCCAAATAATTATACATACAATTCATTAGTAAATTCAATAAACCCAATTGAAACTTATAAATGGAGTATAAATAATATTGAAGTAGCTAATACAACAAACTTAAATTACAACTTTACAGCAGGGCAAAAAGATTTAAAATTGATTGTGATTACAGATAAAGGTTGTACTGATACTGCCACTAAATTATTAAAAATAGATTCGTTGGTATCTACTTATACCATAGCAAATTCAATAAAATGTGGTGTTCCTGCAGATATTAATTTTACAAGCACTGCTTATGCAAAATTTGGTATACAAACCTATTTATGGGATTTTGGTAATAGTAGCACCACAAATAATAATTTAGCTAACCCAACAACCACTTACTCATCAAATGGCGTGTTTTCAACTAGTCTAAAAATATTTTCAACTACTGGATGTGATAAAATAAGTACTCAGCTAAGTAATGTAACCATTTATGCAAAACCTACAGTAACCATTATTGGACTTGCAAGTGCATGTGCTAATACAATACTTTCATTTAAAGGAACTGCAACAGGCACTAGTGACCAAGTAATAAGTAAAGAATGGAGAGTAAATAATATCGTAGCAGGAAATACAGATACCCTTGATTATTTATTTACAACTGCCAACACTTATGCAGTAACTTATAATGTAAAAACACAATATGGTTGTGATGTAATTCAAACAAAAACAGTTATAATTAATCCACTACCAATACCCTTTGCAACACCACAACTTGCCAATATTTGTTTAGGAAAATCAATTGTGATTAACGCAACAACAGGAAATAATTTTTTATATGAATGGACAACCATTGCACCTAATACAATCATAAATGCTAATACTTCTTCACCTACTGTAAGGCCAACTATTGATACCAAATATTACGTGTTGGTAACAAACCAATTCGGATGTAAAAATACAGACAGTGTATTTATTAAAGTAGATAAACCAGTAAATCTTACAATCTCAAATAATGTTACTATTTGTGAAAATGGAAACACCCGTTTATCAGCAAATGGAAACACCAATATTTATGTGTGGACACCTACAGCAGGTTTAGATAATCCAAATAGCAGAAATCCATTAGCATCACCAGCGGCTACAACATTATACCAAGTGGTAGGCTATAGTGGCAACGTTTGTAAAAATGATACCGCCTTTGTAACAGTGTTTATAGACCCAACACCTACAGTAAACCTTGGTGCAGATATTACACCTAACGCTGGCACAATAATAACTTTAAATGCAGTAGCCTCTAATACAGTTACAAATTATACTTGGTATCCCACTACAGGTCTTAGCTGTACAAACTGCCCAAAACCATACTTTACCGCTGATAAAAGTATTAAGTACACTGTAAAAGTATTTACGCAATATGGTTGTACTAATGAAGATGAAATAGTGGTAAAAGTGCTTTGTGGAAAAGGCGCAATATATATTCCCAATGCATTTACACCAAACGGAGATAATAAAAACGACCGATTTGGAGTACTAGGTTTTGGCATTGGCAAAGTAAAAAGTTTTACCATTTTTAATAGATATGGAGAAATTGTTTTTCAAAAAAAAGATTATGTACCTATGCAAAATGACAAAGTAAATAGCTGGGATGGAAAAATAAAAGGACAGCAAGTAACAGAACCAACAGTATATGTTTATGTAGCAGAGGTTCAATGCGAAGAAGGGCAAATTTTTGTATTAAAAAATTCTATAACATTGATAAAATAATAATTTGTAAGTTAAAAATTCTAATATCTTAAATATAAAATTTTGTAATAATGCTAAGAGTTAAATTTCATTTAATTGATTAGTCGTCCCTCAAAAAGTACCCTACAGTTGTATTTACTATATTTTTC
>JANXOQ010000346.1 GCA_025357775.1 Ferruginibacter sp.
AAAATAAAAAACCTATTTTTATTTAGTGCTTGTAGTATAAGATAAACGTAATGGCTCTTCTATATAGTCAGTGTATGTTGTCTCACAAAGTTAACCGTAATGCTAAAAATTCATTTTAACAAAGCGTTTTTAGAATTTAGGGTAAATAACTAATTTTATTTTTAACTTTTTCTATACCGAAAAATTGTACATATAATTTATGAAGAATATTATAATAACGGGTACTAGTGGAATGATAGGCAAACTTATTCTTGAAAATTGCTTGCAAAGGAATGATGTAAAAATGGTAACATCTATTACTAGAAAAACATTAGGAATACAACATCCCAAATTAATAGAAATAATACACAATGATTTTTTAGACTATGCCACTTTAGAAGAAAAATTAAAAAATCAAGATGTATGTTTTTATTGCATAGGTGTATACACAGGGAAAGTCCCAACAGCTGAGTTTCAAAAAATTACGGTAACGTACACAGAGGTATTTGCTAGAGCATTAAAAAAAAATAGTAATTCAGTAAGTTTTTGTTTTTTAAGTGGGCAAGGAGCAGATAGTACCGAAAATAGTAAAGTACTATTTGCTAAAGAAAAAGGCATTGCAGAAAATATTTTATTAAAACTACAATTTAATCGATTATATATTTTTAGACCTGCATATATTTATCCAGTTACTTCTAGGGTAGAGCCTAATTTGATATATAAAATAATGAGATTTTTATACAATCCAATAAAATTAATTTTTCCTAATTTTACTGTAAACTCTATAGCGCTTGCCAATAAAATGGTGATGGTAGCATTTGAACAAAACTCAAAAATAATTTATGAAAATATTGATATAAGAAAATAAATTAAGCTACGAAACTAGCTTTTATTTTTGCACTTAAATCTGTTGCTATCATTTTACATGCGATATTTATCATATTTTTAAAAGCAGTAGCACCGCTTATTCCATGCCCTATTATTACTGGCTTGTTTACTCCTAATATTGGCACACCACCATAAGTTTCAAAATTAAAACGATTAAAATGTTCATCTTCTATATTTCTTCTTTTAACAATATCGTAAACACTTTCTGCCATTTTCAACACCACATTTCCAGTAAATCCTTCGCATACCATTACGTCTGCTTTATCTATTAAAATATCTCTGCCTTCAATATTGCCTACAAAATTTATTTGCTTATTTTCTTTTAACAATGGGTATGTAGTTTGTGTTAAAATATTACCTTTACCTTCCTCTTCCCCTAGGTTTACTAAACCAACTTTTGGTGTAGCAATATTTAATACATGCTCTGCAAAAAGTGAACCCAAAATGGCAAATTGATTAAGATTTTCAGGTTTGCAATCAGAATTTAAACCAACGTCTACCAAAAGCCCTAATGAACCATTTTCTCTTGGTATATATGCTCCAATGGTTGGTCGTAAAACTCCTTCAATAGTTTTTATACTAAATAATGCCCCTACCAACATCGCTCCTGTATTGCCAGCGCTTATAAATGCATCTATCTTGCCAGTAGCTAATAAATGAAAACCTACTGCAATAGAGCTTTGTTGCTTTTCTTTCAGTGCTTTTGTAGGATGCTCATGCATTTTTATTACTTGCGGTGCATGCACAATGCTATACTTATTTGATTTTAAAGGATATTTATTTAATACTGCATTTATCTTTTCCTCATCTCCAATTAAAAAAAGTATTATTTCATCTTTATTTTCGTTAAGGAAAATAGAAGCTCCTTTTACAGCTTCAAGGGGAGCATAATCTCCTCCCATCATATCTAGCCCAATAGTTACCATTGTAGTAATTTTTAAAATCAAAAATTCCAAAATCGAACTTGAAGTTACTCAAGACCAACTTTGGAATAAAATATATTTTAATATTAAAATGTATAAATTGTAAATAAACTTTTTTAAAAGTATAAGTAACTACAACAACAATTAAATTAGTTAGCTCTAAGCGGAGCTTTTTCAGCCACTAATTTACCTTTATAATACAACTTACCTTCACATACATGTGCACGGTGGCGTACATGCGTAGCACCTGTAGTACTGTCAATACTAAGCGTAGTTTCTGTTGCTTTATAATGTGTTCTTCTTTTTGCACTTCTCTGTTGACTATGACGCCTTTTCGGATTTGGCATGATTTGATTATTTTAATTTTTATTTAATAAAGTATTAAGTATTTAATGATGAGTACAAAGACTTTTCATTAATTATCTTTAAATTTTTCTAAGCCTTTCCAAATAGAATTCACTTTTGGTTCATCAGCTTGGCTTTTCATTTCTGCTAGTTTTATTAGTACATCTGTATTACAAAGTGATGTCCCTTCTTTGTCAATACCACACTCATTTTGTGTAGGTAAACTTAATAACACAAATTCGTATAACCAATCGCTTATTTCTAAGTGGCTCTCAGAACGTGCAATATAAAGTATATCTGCATCCTCTTCCTGCGCATTCATTTCTTCGGGGTTCTCTACCAATTTTACTACTATACTAAATTCGTCCCAAAGATTTGTTGTTAATTCATTCCCACATCTATCACAATTTGCTTTTGCAGTGCCTCCAGTTTGAAATTTAAGCAACATAAAATCTTTGTGCTTATTTAACAGCAACTTTACATGAGCATTCATGCCTTCAACTAGTTCATTTGCTTTTTCATTAAAGAACTCATCCTGTAAATTGTAGGTAAACTCATGCTCTCCATGTTTTAAGCCTACAAAAGCTATTTCATACGCTTTTCTGCTTCCCATAACGCTCCATTTGAAGGATTGCAAACGTACAACTTTATTTTTGTTTTATGCAAGATAACTTGCTTATACTTGATAAAATACCGCACATTTACAGATAAATTTATTTATAATGCACTTTTGGGGTACAAAAAAGGGAATGATTACAAGTTTATTAATACTTATTTGTATCACCATCAATATATTTTCTAGCAATGCTGAAAATGTAGAGAATAGTTTTTCGAACCATTTTTATAAAAGCTTTTCCTCTTTTTTAAGAATTGTATTTGGATGGTTACCTTTTAGTATTGGCGATTTTCTTTATTTATTATTGGCTATTTTTTTAATAATAAAATTGTTTCAAATTCTAAGATTTGTTTTTGTTAAAAAAAGTAGGGTAAATATGAAAGAAAAAATAATAACAGGTTTTGTTTCCACCCTATTTTTTTGCAGTTGCGTTTACATTGTGTTTAATATTTTTTGGGGAATAAATTATAATAGAATTGGCATAGCTAACCAGCTTGATTTAAAATTGGAGAAATATACTTTAGAAGATTTAAAATGTATAAACGAACTATTGGTTCAAAAAATAAATGATTCAAAGGCTGTTATTGAAAAAAATAATATTAAATATCCAAGTAACGAAGAACTTTTTTCTCGTACACAAAATGCCTACAACACATTGTCTAAAAAATATTTTTTTTTATCATATAAAAACAAAAGTATTAAAAAATCATTGTGGGGATGGCTTGGAAACTATACTGGCTTTCTAGGTTATTACAATCCCTTTACTGGGGAGGCTCAAGTAAATACAACTGTGCCAAAATTCACACAGCCATTTACTACTTGTCATGAAGTAGCCCACCAACTTGGTTATGCAAAAGAAATGGAAGCTAATTTTGTTGGTTATTTAGCAGCATCTAATTCTACAGATACTTTGTTTAGGTATTCAGTTTATGCAGAGTTATTTTTATACGCAAACAAAAGTTTATTTTTTGCAGATTATAAACAAGCTTTATCAAATAGAAAAAGATTATCGGCTGCTGTTGTTATAGATTTTAAAGAACAAAAAAAATTTAATGAGGAACATACCAGTTTTGTAGAGCCATTAATTAGTAACATGTACAGCAAGTTTTTAAAAATGAACAAACAGCCAATGGGTATTTTAAGCTATGATGAAGTAACAGCTTTTTTAATTGCTTATTACAAAAAGTATGGAGAGATTTAAGAGTTCAATGTTTAAAAAATCAGCATTTAAAATAAATAAAATGAAACCAATATTTAAACTTATCATTTCTATTGCAGCTCCTTTGATTGTTGGGGCTAGTTCTGCATATTTTACTTACCCTGCTGTAAAAGGTTGGTATACCACCTTAGTAAAACCTTCTTTTAACCCTCCAAATTATTTATTTGGGCCAGTGTGGACGACGCTTTACGGTAGCGCTTGGCAATGTGGTGGAATTTGAAATTCTTCCGCCCAGAACCGCTGTTTGGCTTTGTACTAAAGATAAAAATAACTTACCAATGTTCAACGATGTTTGTCAAGCCGAAACAAAAGCACAATAGCGAACCCAATGCTCATTGTTGCTTACCGAAGCCACCATATTGCCAAACGCATTGTTGTATGAATACCCGTTATTGAACCCTAAAGCAATAAATGCTTTTTTGTAGCAATGCGTCAGGAGCATAACCTAAGGCATATTCAAATAAATTTAAGTTTTTATTAGTATTTGTAACTATCATATTAAAACCTGCATTTGTACAATCTTTTCCAATAATTCCTTTGCTTGATAAGTTTGTCACGCCTACATAAAAGAGTCCTTTAAATTTTAGTTTAATTCCTAATTTT
>JANXOQ010000353.1 GCA_025357775.1 Ferruginibacter sp.
AAGTCCAAGTCGTCTGTATCAAAATTCATTCGTACAAAACTAATCGGTCCTGCATTGGGTTGATGCCATGAGAATAAATCAGCATACTTGTCAAAAAAAGTTGTTAAAAGTGGCAAATTTGAATGTACTATCTCAAGATTACGTTTTAAAATTCCACTTCTGTTTCTTAACGCAACACCTGCTAAAAACTCACTTGGTGCCGAACTGCAAATGGTGGTGTATTCTTTTAAGATAGCAATTTGCTCTAAAATATCTTGCCTATGCGTTGCTAACCAACCAATTCTTAGTCCAGCCAAACCGTAAGATTTTGACATTACACCCAATGAAACGCCGTTTTCATAAGCATCAGCAAAGGCTGGTATGGCGAATTGGGGGCTATGTTCTAATTCTCTGTACACTTCATCACAAAAAATAATAATATTATGTTTTCTTGCTAATGCAATAATTGCTTGCTGTTCTTCTTTTAAAAAATGGTGACCTGTTGGATTATGAGGACTGTTTAAAAATATAACCTTTGTTTTGTTGGTTATAAGTTGGCTCAAAACATCAATATCAAACTCAGGTTTGTTATCGTTGTAATTTACCGTCCATTTTACAGCTTTACAGCCAATACTTTCGGGTATAGATTGTACGGATTGATAACAAGGAAATTGTACAATAACTTCGTCTTGTGATTTTAAAACAGCATGACAAAAAAGAAAGATAGGTTCTTGTGCTGCTGCACATACCAAAACTTCATTGGAAGAAATATTGCTGTAAATGTTAGAAATATTTTGTCGCAATGTAGGATTGCCTTTTGCTTCTGTATAACCCAACCAATGGTTTTGAAATTTTTCATTGGCACCTTTTTCTAGGGCAAGTAAATCGCCAATACTCATTGCTTCACAATCTGAACTACACAATAAATATTTTGCGGTAAACTCATGAATGGAATAAAATCGTTCTAATTTGAATGGTTGTATTGTCATAGTATAAATGGTGATGTGGTTACAGTTTGGCGGTTTGGTTGCGTACAGCGGTAAGAGTTTGTGAAAGGTGGAGATTTGACTAACTGTCTGCCTAAAACTACTGTAGAGTAAAGATATGATAATTAACTAAAGCTAGGATGGGTAGCACTGCTGATTGTATATAAGTCAAGCTCAACTTTTACAAAACCCCATGTTGTGTGAAGGCGTTTTCTAAGTGCTTACTCGTTAGCTTCCATCAAAGCTTTTAATTCAATTTCAGCAGACAAGCGGAAATCTGTTTCTTTTATTTTTCCAAGAATAGGCTTGATAGATGGAATTATTCCATTTAGTTTAGCTTTTATAATTATACCAATTGTTCCTGTAAAAATTAAGCCGAGTTGGTCAGCAATTTTTTAGCCTTATAGTCGTCCAAAATAATTGTACTGTCTGGTGTTTCAAGAGCCAAAGCTATAGCACTAGATTCGCCTTTATCAATTTGCATTTCCAAAAGTTGCTGCTTATACTTATCTTTTACGCTTACTATTTCAACCCATTCGGGAAGTGTTTATCCATATTCAGTTGCAATATCAAGAGTTGTTAAGATTTGCCCGTAAACTTTATGTAAAATTTCAAGTTCGCCAATGTTGGTTAAAATAATAAAGCAACTGGTGTCAGAAATAATTGTCTTATGCATTATCGACATCTCTTGATAAGTCTGTTGCGGGAAAATTGAATATAGAAACGCCGTAGCTACCTAACAATTCGGCAAAAGTCCTCTTTGTCAAACCTGCAACTTCTGCTGCTTGTCCGAGAGAAAGTTTACCTTCTTCGTAAAGACGGGTCGAAACAAGCATGGCAAGGTCTCGGTTATCTACGTCTAAAGAGTCTGGTATATTAAGTGTCAATATTTTCATAGTTCAAATATAATATTTTTCAAAGTATGCTCAAAGTTTTAGAGTGTTAAAGTACTCTTTCACACAACCCCCGTGTTGGTGGCTGTTTGGTCTGTCTACTTAAACCAATATAATAAGTTCAGTTGAAAAGTTCTGTTATATTGTGAGCCAAAAATTTCAGGTCTTTCGTTGATTTGAGATAGTCCGAAAATGTAACGTGTTTCTAAGCCTATTTTTTTTGAAAGATTATATCCAATTCCTCCTGCAAGGCAAATATCAATTTTTTTATAGTTGTCTAAAACTGATATGTCAGTCGTACTATTTTTCATTTTTGCACTAACTAAATAATTCAGTTCTGGTCCAAGTTGGAAATAAAACTTATTTGATGACTTATGCTCGAACAAAATTGGTAGAGTCAAATATGAAAAGCTTGTGGCAATAGTCCCACTTGGTATTAATACGCTGTTAAATCCTTTTAACGACAAAAGACACTCAACATTAATGAAATAATTTTTGTCAAGTTTAAATTTAGCTAAAGCTCCTGTGTTAAAATTCAAGTTTGTTGTAAAATTATTATATGGTGCGTTTCTAACTCTTGACAAATTTAGCCCTGCTTTGTAACCAAAATTTACTTGTCCATAAGAATGTATTAAAAAACATGCATTAACAATTGTTAAGAATAATATTTTTTTCATAAAATGTTTTAAATGAAAGTGTCTGCTAAAATAGCCATCAATTGATAGGGCTATGTGGCATATTGGGAATTAGCATTCCTTCTGCCTGAACCACAGCTAGGATATGCACAAATGCCCATTGTTATTCCTTCTGCCCAACTTGCACAAAACCCCGTGTTGTACGCCGTATTTCTTCGTTTCAACAAAATAAAACTATGCAAATTGTGCTTTTCTTTTTCTAACTATTTGTTTTGGTTTGTCAGCAAGTTTATTATTTTTCAACTTGTAATTCTTAATGTGTTCGCTAATTCCAAGTTCTTCCTCTTTCGTTAAAAGTCGACTTTGAATAATAAAGTCAATACCTTTTGGTTCTTTTATGTGTCCCATATTTATGCGTTTTTAAAATATTTTTTTACCAATATTGATGAAGCTTTTGTTTCTAAAATCATTAAATGGTTTCCAAAATGATAAGCACCTAAAGTCTTTTCGTAATGTTCTATAAGTTTTGTCTTAGCTGTGAAAGATAAGAAACCGTCAAATCCACGTTGAAATGAAACTTTGCAGGCAAATGCAACTAAGTTTCCTGCCACACCTTCATAAATTTTGTTTCGCCCAAGATTAAAAGGTGCACTTTCATTCAAGTCCATATAAATGTGGTCGGATTTTATTGTAAAACTAATCAAACCTTGAATTATGTCTGAGTTGTTTATAATTGTAAGTTTATAAACTTCTCTGTTGTTATTAGTAAGTTCTTGTTTCCAATTAAACTGCCACCCATTTTTCTTGGTAGATTGTTTCAAGTCTTTTGTAGTAAAAGTTGAAACTTCAGTTTGAAAGCTGTCTCCTGAGACAGTATTTTCTATCGAGTTCGTTAACTTGTTAATGACAAAGTCTAAATGATTTTTCTTGTCTTTTTTCACTATATAAATTTAACGAAAATTGGTTAAAAAACCTTCAAAGTTTGTGTAGTTTCCTGTGTGCAAACAATATGGCGTACAACGGCTTGGGATTTGTGCAGTTTGGGAATTTGAAATACGTCAGCCCATATTTAGTACATAAGTTTAATAGAATTCCTAATGTTTCTTTAATTCCTTCTGCCCCCATTTTGCCAAACCCCTGTTATCTGCTGCCCTTCTTTTGGGTTACAAGTTTTTTTTATTTAATGATTGAGTAAATTAGTACTGAAATCGTTATAACAAGTCCAACAATTTGAATTATTCTGTTCATTTTAATTTCTTTTTCTAAGTCAATATTTTGCTCTGCAAGGTTTGCTAATTCCTTTTTTAATATTTCAAATTCTGTATCGCTTTTTTTGTCCTGCTGGTTTAAATGATTGTTTGTTTCATTACCAAATGTCGAAATTAATTTGTTTGTTTCTTTGAAGTTGTCGTCAATACTTTTTTGGATTTGACCTAATGTCTGAATAACAGAATTTAAAGAACTTGTAAGACCTGTTAAAGTTAGATTGATTGCATTAATTGCTCCAAAAATATCTGAAAGTGTTTTTTGTAGTTTTTCAAAATGCTTTTCTAAATCAACCTTTTCAAGTCTGTTAATTTCACCTTCAAAACTGTTTATTTTTGTTTGAAAGTCACTTGTTTTTTCGCCAATTTTTTTCAGTTCAGTTTCAATATCTTTTTTTGTCTTTTCAATAAATACTTTCTGCAAATCATTGAATAATTTTGTCAAATCGGTATTAACTAAACGAGAAATTTCCTTTTCTAATTTTGCATTTTCATTTGCTAAATCGTTTAATTTGGCTGTAAACAAAGTATTACTGCCATCTAAATATGTTTTAGAGGCAACTCCCAATGTTTCAGTATATTGTTTAGAAAGTTCAGATATTTTTTGAAAGTTTTGTTCAAAAGCCAAAGGGATACCTTCTGATTTTGTTTTTAAACTTATTATGTCTTGATGCAATTTATCCAAGTCTTTAAGTTTTTCGCTTAAAGATTTCACATTGGCTTGTGATTGCTTGATTATTTCTTCGTAATTAGGCATATAGTTCTGCTCTTAATTTGTTATTTTTTAAAATTAAATTCTCCAATGCGAAAGTTTGCATTTTTATTAAAATTTTTGCTCGGATTAGTTTGATGTCCTTAAAAGACTTATTTTCTTTTTGGATATTTTTTTCCAAAATAGCAAAGTAACTTTCAAAAATAGGTTCTATTATTTCATAATCATTTTGGTGAAAATTATCATCCTTGTAAAGATTAATAAAACCGAGTTCAAGTTCTGCATTTGCTTTTGAAATGTAAGAAGCGTTATTTACTGCATACATTGAAAATGCTTTTAATAAACGCAAAAGCCATTCATTATTTAAATCGCTTTCACTTAAAGACCGTAATATTTTTTTACAAGACCCCATCATATGTTTATAATTGTTTTGCTCTGTGCCTTCCAATTGAAAAACTCCTTTTTCTTTGATAGTCCCTAAATATTTGTTCAAAATATCTACTTTGCTTCGTGTTTTGTCTTTGTAATCGTCTAAAAGCGAAAAGGGTTTGCCATTTATTTTAAAACCAATTCTTGCATATTTTGCATTGAAGTAGAAGTAAATTTGTTCTTTTATGTAAATGTTTTGTTCATACCAATTTTGGGTATATGCTTCATCTCTAACACTTTTATTTAAAATGCTTTCAATTTCGTCTGTGGCTCTTGTTCTTTTATTTGCAATTTCATTGTAGGAAAATTCTGCTAAAAAGTAAAGACATTCAAGTATTTTATCTGTTAATATTTCCTTTTTAGATACTTTTTCTTTTAATTTATCAATCAAATCTTTTGCAGAATTTTCTGATAAATACCGTTTTAAATAATTTTCAATAGTAAATATGTACTCTTCAATAGTTTCATATTTCTTAAATGTACACTTATAAAGATTATTTTTATTATAATCAATTTCGTAATCTGTTAATAAGCCCATACAGTGCATTCGGTATATCAATCTACCTGTATCATTCGTTGGTTTAAAATATCTTGACCTATTAAAAAATAATTTCAACCATTTTTCAATGTTATTTTGATTGTCAAAACTAAATTTAAGTTCATCAATATTTTCTTCTAGCAATAAAAGAAAATTCAAAAAACTACCATTTGATTTTTTAAAAGATTTTTCAATTTGAATTTCATAAATAACATTAAGAAATTCTTTCTCTCCAATTTTTTCTTCAAATGCCTCCCTTAATTTCGAAATGTATTTAGCGTCATAATCAGTATGAAACGAACACCATTTGTGACCTATTTTTTGATATTTACCTTTTGTTTCTAATATTAAATTGTCAAAGCTAGTCGCATTTACATATAGGTTCTGAAGTGATATTAGGTGAGTTTCTTGAATATCCTTTTGTTCAGGTATTTCCGTTATCTTTTTAAGTATAGTTTTAAAATTGTCTGGAAATATTTTTTCAGATGCAATTATAAACAGGAATTCAGCAGTTTTACAATTGTTATATACTTCAATAAACGCACCTTCATTTAGTGTACTGTCAATAATTTCTTCTTTAAACAAATTAAAAACATCATCCTTGTTGTCATTCTTTTCTTTTAAAAAAGAGAATATTGATAGCAATTTTTTATTTGTAGGTAGAATTAAAGGTAATGCTATATTGATAAAACCTAAATCATTCTCGTCGTAATCTGAAACATAAAGCCTTTTAAGAGTGCCATTTGTCCAAAATCTAAATACATAATCTACGTTATTTTCAGAATTATATTCATTATTTAATTCCTTTAGTTTGCTTGTAATTATAAATTCTTTTTCACGAAATAAAGAATATAATTGGCTGATTTCAGTATCAATACCTTTAAATGAGCCTTGATGAAAAAAATTATGAATATTTCTATCTTGATAATTAATTTTGATGAAATTCTGACACCTGTTAAACAAATTACCTTTTTCTTCTATTGAAAGTTCAACTTGATTACCTCCGACCCACTTCTTTAAACTGTTAATAGAATTAGTAATTTCGTTTTCACACTCTGCGATTGTTAAAAATTCTTTTTCTACTAAACGCCTTATTTGGCTTCTATGGAAGGTGTCTTTTAATTGGTTATTGATTTCGCCTTCATCTGCATTCATTAAGAGACACTTGTAATCTATAGTTACTATTTCTTTTTTTGAAATAAGAATATTTGCTTCGGATATTTTTTTATCTCTACCTGACCTCCCTGCTTCTTGTACCAAACTTTCAAGTGAACCTGAATAAACATAATGATAGGTAGAACGAATGTCTTTTTTATCAATACCCATTCCAAACGCTTTTGTGCAAACGATATGTTGTGTTTTGTCAGTAGTAAAATTTTCAAAATGTGTTTGTACTTCTGTGCTTAAATCTTGATTGTCAGCGGCATAGAAAAACCCTTTTGAATCAGAATTTAATTTTTCGTGAACAAAATTTACTCCATTTTCATTTGCCCACTCTCCATTAAATCTTCTCGTTTCGCCTTTAACTGGACAGAATACAATAGAATAAAATTCATTTTGAGAGATGTTTTCTAATGGTTTTTTAATTAAATATCTTGGGTTGTATTCAAATTCCATTTTACTTTCATCAAGTAGATTTTTGGTTTCATCTGTTGCAAAATCTTTTTTTCCAAATTCATTAAAATGGTGCTTTTGCGAAAGCAAAAGCGTTTCTTCGTTATTTATTTTTGATAAATTTTTTCCAATATTTCGAAAATCCTTATTCAGTTCATCAATTCTATTCTTTCCTGTTACATCAATAATTCTAAAAAATAACTCTGGTCTTATAGTATTTTCTATCATAATGATTGCATCTGCAACATCATCGTGTTTGATTTGCAATTCTCTTTCTATGTCGGCTAAAACATCAAAAGAGGCAGTTGCTGTTAATCCAATTAGTGAAATTGGCTTTTTACTTGTGGTTGTCGCATATCTCTGTGCATTCTTTCCTAACATTAAATAGGTAGAGCGAAAATCGTGTCCCCATTCTGAAACGCAATGCACTTCATCAATTACACAATATGAAATACCCAAACCAAATTTAGAAACGTCAATTTTATTTATGATGTTTCTAAAATCTTCCATTACAAATCTTTCGGGTGAAACAAATAGGAACATAGTTTCGCCAAATCTAAAATCAATTAGTTTTTTAAGTTTTACTTGACGACTTAAATTTGAATTGATAAAGTCGCAACAGTCTATCCAATTTTGTTTCAAAACCCTTACTTGGTCTTCCATTAATGATTTTATAGGGTCAACTACCAAACATAAACCTGGCTGTAAAAATGTAGGCAATTGAAACGTCAAAGATTTACCACCTCCTGTTGGCAAAAGTCCAATTACTGGTTTTTGCTGTAAGGCTCTTGAAATTATTGGAAGTTGTCCATCTCTAAAACTTACTTTTCTGAAAATGTTTTGAATAAAGAAATTGATGTTTTTTTCATAGTCAGGTACAGGAATGTATGAACCATCATCTTTTTTCTCAACTAATGATTAGTAATTTAGCAAATTAGCACAGTAAATTTTCCTTCCATTTTTAGTATCAAAATAATGAGAAGACCTGATTTTTATTGCGTTTTCGCAATTAAAATCAATTTCTTTATAAATATTTGAACGCCTTAAAATAGAATGATCAATTACAATGTCAAAATTTGTTAATTTGAAATACTCTTCGGTTTTCATTGAAGCATCCAAATGTAATTTGTTATCAATAACCCAATTTTTGTTTTCAAAAATTGTCAAATTGATTTTAGGTAAAATTAATTTGTCTTCTTCGTCTAAAATTGCATTAATGTTTTCAAACATTTCTTGCAACGATTTTATTGCTATTGCACCACAAGGTAAATCCCTCTCAATTATTGCGATTTTAATTTCTGCTTTTTCAAATTCATTTGGATTTGAAATTAGAAATTCAATAATAGTTTTTTGAATTCTTGCAATTGCTAATGGAATAAATAGCAAAGAATATTCTGAAAGGAAATCTTTTATTTCACGATTATAGTTTGTTTTAAAAATACCAAAAATTTCATTTCTAAATTGTTTTTCAATATTAAGATTTAAACCAATTGTATCAAATGATTGGCGTAAAGTTTCAAAATCGTTTTCATCTGCTACATCATCACGGTAATTATCATAAAATTTTACGGTTTGTAATTTATGATGTGGTCCATCAAATTCAAAAATAATTCCTTGGCGTTGTTTGTCTGATAAACTACCAACATTTTTAGGATTTAAATAAGGAAATTCATACGAAAAGTCCAATTTCCTGCTACCTGCAAGACCTGTTCCAATGGTAGAAAAATCTCTTTGTGATTGTAATATTTGCTTTGCAAATGGAAATTCTTGTAAAGTTTCATCTAAAAACTTCCATTCAGATAAACTATCGGGAAAACCGTCATATTGATTTTTTTTAATTTCTAATTTT
>JANXOQ010000368.1 GCA_025357775.1 Ferruginibacter sp.
GGCCAATGCAGCCCTTGCAGAGAAGGTACAGGCTGGATGGAGAAAATTTTGAAAAAAATTGAAACAGGTAAAGGCGAAATGAGTGATATAGATTTGTTATGGGATATTCAAAGAAAGATAGAGGGGAATACAATTTGTCCATTGGGAGATGCTGCTGCATGGCCGGTGGCTGCTGCCATTAGGCATTTTAGAGATGAGTTTGAGTGGCATGTAAATAACCCTGAATTGTGCTTGACGGAAAATTTTGGATTGAGGCATTATGCGGATGAAGTGCATGTGGCGGTGTAGGTATGTTTCGCACAAAGGGAGCAAAAAATAATATTAATTTGAAGAATGAGTTTTATAAATAACATAGAAATAAAAAATTATAAAAGCATACGCCATCAAAAAATTGATGGTTGTAAGCGAATTAATGTTTTTGTAGGGCCGCCAAATGTTGGTAAGAGTAATATTTTGGAAGCGTTGAGTTTATTTTCTCTACCCGAAAGTTCCTCATCTCTGTTTACTGATTTTGTACGTATTGGAAAAAACACGACGATTTTTTTTAACGGTGAAATTGAAACACCTGCTCAAGTAATTATCAATGACTATCACAGGGTAAAAGTAGGCTACCAAAAGAATATTTTATCAGCAAAATTCCAAACCGCAAGATTCAATGAAAAATTTGACTTTATAGAGAACAATTATTTCAATGCGTCATCTTCAATTGATAAGCGAAAAGAAAATCGTTTAATAGAAGGTGGTATTTTAGAAGTTGATTCTTCAACAAAGGATTTTAGAAGGAATGGTCACTATTTTAAAAATTTAAGAATATACAAGGGTAATCAGGAGGATAAGCTTACAGACGAAGATTATATAGACGTGCCGATATTGAAGTATAAGTTCAAGGAAAATTTTGATTCAATAAGTAATTATGGAAGTAGATTATCAGTTCCTTTTGGACACAATATTTTTGATGTAATTTCTGTTAAGGAACAACTTAGAGAAATAATAATAAACCTACTCAAGAATTATGAGCTTGACTTTTTGTTTGATTCAGAAAGCCAAGAGTATAAAATTTTAAAAAGGCTAGGGAATAAAATTTTTACTGTCCCTTATTTGATGTTAGCAGATACGCTTCAAAGACTTTTTTTTTACCAAGCTGCAATATATAGTAATAAAAACTCCGTTTTATTATTAGAAGAACCCGAAGCAAATTGCTACGAGCCTTACATAATGGAAATTACAAATGCTATCAAAAATGACAAAAATGATAACCAGTTTTTTATAGTAACGCATAGCCAATATGTAATTGATGAACTGATGAGAGATGAGGAAAGTAGAAATGATACAAATATTTATTTAGTGGGGCTAGATGACAATGAAACAAAAGTAAAATTACTAAGTGCAGAAGCTAGTAAAGATGCTTATCAAACAGGATTAAATTTATTTTTTAATTACCAAACCCTTTGGGATGAAAATTAAAAAATATGAAAAGTTCGATAAGGGTTGAATGTTGGGGAGATAATTATTTTTTTGGAAGATTATTAGAAAATAAAAGTTTAATAAGAAAGGAAAAGAATAAATCAGAAGTTTTTAAAAGTATAAAGGAAAGAGCAAAAGGTACATTCTCTATTTGTATTGTAGATAATGATGGAGATGATATAGAACCATTTTTAGGTGAGTTAGAAATTGAGGAGAGATTTTTTCTTTGTAACGAAATAGAAATAATTAAAATAAAAGATAAGCCATATTTTATTTTACAATTGTTTCCTAAAGAATTTGAAAAGTGGATTGAGAAGTATATTAATAAAGTGTGTGAATCAGATTTGAAAGCTTTTGGGTATAAAGATTATAAAGAATTTGAAAATGATTCGAAAGTTATTCCTGAAAGATTAAACAATAATAAAAGATTCATAGATTTAATAAATTTTGTTTTGGGAGATTGCGATAATACGGATAATCATATAAGCAAAACAAAAAAGGTTTTAAAATATCTAATAGAGAATACATATCAAGCCGATATAAACGAATTAAAAAATGTCTGAAGAAATAAAAAAAACAACACACACTGTCACCATCGACAACATCACTTTAGAAGTTGCCCCAGGTACAACTGTGCTGCATGCTGCAAGGCAAATAGGTGGCGATGTAACACCGCCTGCTATGTGCTATTACAGTAAGTTAGAAGGTAGTGGCGGTAAGTGCCGCACTTGCTTGGTAGAAGTAGCAGCAGGCTCCACAGCTGACCCACGACCAATGCCTAAGTTAGTTGCAAGCTGCCGCCAAACGGTAATGGATGGTATGATTGTAAAAAATATTACTAGCGATAAAGTACAAGATGCAAGAGCAGGTGTAGTAGAATTTTTATTGGTAAATCATCCTTTAGATTGCCCAATATGCGACCAAGCAGGTGAATGCCATTTGCAAGATTTAGGCTACAACCACGGCAAAGCAGGTACAAGATATCAATTTGCTCGTCGTACTTTTAAGAGAGAAGATATTGGCCCTTACATACAACTACATATGACGAGGTGCATACTTTGTTATCGTTGTACTTATGTAGCCGACCAAATTACAGAAAAAAGAGTTCACGGAATTGTAGATAGAGGCGACCATGCAGCTATATCTACATACATAAGCAAAGCAGTTGACAATGATTTTAGTGGAAATATGATTGATGTTTGCCCTGTAGGAGCATTGACAGATAAAACATTTAGGTTTAAAAATAGAGTATGGTTTACAAAACCTGTAGATGCACATCGCAATTGTGAAAACCCGAAATGCTGTGGCAAAGCAACACTATGGCTTCGTGGCGAAGAAGTTTTTAGAGTAACTGCTCGTAAAGATGAATGGGGAGAAGTACAAAGTTATGATGGCAAGCCTGGTTGGATTTGTAACACTTGCCGTTTTGATAAAAAACAAACAACAGATTGGATAGTAGAAGGCGTTACAAAAACAAGCCGTCACTCGGTAGTAGGTGTAAATAAGTACCAAGTATTGGATACGCCAAAAGAAACCATGGCAAAAGTAATGAGCGGTAGAGACCCCAAATTATTGATGGATATACATGATGTGAGTGAAGTGAATAAATAGTAATAAAAATAAGCGAAAATAAAGTTTTACTCAAAAATGCTTTTTAATTAAAAATGATAACAGAACAACAAATAAATTTACTTAGAGATATAATTGTTGTAACAATGCAGCCCGAGAAGGTATATTTATTTGGTAGTTATGCAAATGGAATACCGAATGAAGATAGTGATGTAGATATTTTGATTGAAGTAAAAAACTCAGACCTGCCTAAATCAAAAAGAAATGTTTTTGTAAGAGGGGAAATTGACAAACTTAAGCAACTTCATTTTCCGAAAGATATTTTTGTTTACACATCTGAGGAAATAAACGATTGGAAAGATTTAAAAAATTCTTTCATTAACAACGCATTGTATCAAAGTAAAAAACTTTATGAAAGAAACTAAAGATTTGCTTATAAGGTGGATGCAATTTGCTAGAGAGGACTTAATCATTGCAAGAGAAATTCTTAAAAGTGAGTTTCCTATATATCGAGCTGTTTGTTTTCATTGCCAACAAAGTGCTGAAAAATATCTTAAGGCTTATCAAATTCTTTTTGAAATTAGGATAATAAAAACACATGATTTGGCTGCTATTATCGATACTTTAATTGACTTTGATAAAAATATTGAACAATTCAAATTGAAATCTAAAGAAATTACTAATTATGCTGTTAGCATTAGATACCCTGACGATTTCGAAGATATTAACAAAACTCAAGCTGAGGAAGCTATTGAAATAGCAACCCAAATAGAAAAATATATAACCAAAAAAATTGTACTTTGATATATGTTCCTAGCAATCGAACTTTTTACCATAATAGAAAAACTCATACTCATTACAATAGTAGTAATGGGTAGTCTTGTAATAGCCATGTACACTACATTTGCAGAGCGTAAAGTAGCTGGCTGGCTACAAGATAGGCCAGGACCAAATAGAGCAGGTCCTTTTGGTATGTTTCAACCATTGGCAGATGGTTTAAAATTATTTTTTAAAGAAGAAATTATACCCAATTTTTCTTCTAAATTATTGTTTGTAATGGGGCCAGCATTGGCAATGATGACGGCCATAATGACAAGCGCCGTTATACCTTGGGGAGATAAAGTACATTTATTCGATAGAGATATTTCTTTACAAATAGCAGATATTAATATCGGCATTTTGTATGTGTTTGGAGTATTAAGTCTAGGTGTATATGGCATCATGATTGGCTCATGGGCAAGCAATAATAAGTTCGCACTCATGGGTGGTTTGCGTGCAGCATCACAAATTATCAGCTACGAATTAGCCATGGGTATTTCTATGATTGCGTTGCTATTTCTTACAGGCACTTTAAGCCTAAAAGAAATGGTACTACAACAACAAGCTGGTCATTGGAATTTTTGGTACCAACCACTCGGATTTTTAATATTTATAATTTGTGCATTTGCAGAGTGTAATCGTACACCTTTTGATTTGGCAGAAGCAGAGAGCGAATTAATTGGTGGCTACCACACAGAGTATTCATCCATGAAATTAGGGTTTTATCTTTTTGCGGAGTATATAAATATGTTTATAAGCAGTGCAATAATGGCAACACTTTATTTTGGAGGCTACGATGTACCATTTTTTAACGAAGCTGCACACACCAAAATGGGCAATTGGCTTGCACTAATTGGCATTGGTATGTTGTTAATAAAAGTGCTATTTTTTATATTTATTTTCATGTGGGTGAGGTGGACAATACCAAGGTTTCGCTACGACCAACTCATGCACCTTGGTTGGAGAATTTTAATACCATTGGCTTTGTTTAACATGTTGGCAACGGGAGCATTAATTTTAGCAAAGGCAAATCATTGGTTGTGGTGGTAACCGCTCAATTGTGGCGAGTGTATAAAAAGATTTTTAATTTCTGTAAAAGAAAAAATTCATTCCTACAGGATAAAGCATTTTAAACCGTTATTTTTGCGAAAAATAAAAATTAAAATAAATTGTATTTAAGTCAACAACAAATAGCACAAATAAATACATTTTTTCAGGATAAGCCTGTAAAGAAAGTATATCTATTTGGCTCATATGCCGATGGCGATGCAACAGAAGAAAGCGATATTGATTTGTTGATAGAACCAACAGAAGATTTTTTGTTTTTGAAATTTGATATGCAAATGGACGGGTTAAAAGAATTGATGAAGAAGAAAATTGATATAGTATCAATTGGAGCTTTAAGACCTGACAGATATTTTACTCAATTTGTAAATAAGCAAAAGAAGATTATTTATGAAAGGGAAAATTAGAGATTTAGATAGATTATTGGATATCATTCAACAATGTAATTTTATTGTAAAGCATACAAATATTGATGAAGATGATTTTTATAGAGATGAGGTATTAAAACTTGCCGTAATGAAATCTCTAGAAATTATTGGTGAAGCTGCAACTCAGGTAAGTGTTAAAACAAAAGAAAGCTACAGTGAAATAGAGTGGCAGCAAATGGTTAGAGCTAGAAATTTCTATATTCATGAATACTTTAAAATACAGTGGCCATTAGTTTGGGCATCTGTAAAAAAAGAAATCGACTTCGAAAAAATAAAAAATTATTGCTTACATATAATTGAGCAAATAGAAACAGAATTATAATATGCAACCACTTACCAACAAGGCAGCAAGCGTAGATAGAAGACCAATGAGCTTTATGGAAAAAATGTACTTGCCTGCAATAGCAAAAGGTATGTTTATTACTCTAAAGCACATATTTACAAGAAACCCTACCATACATTATCCTGAGCAAAAACGTGAGTTTAGCCCTGTATTTAGAGGCTTACAAGTGCTGAATAGAGATGAGGAAGGGCGTGAAAACTGTACCGCATGTGGCCTCTGCGCAGTAGCATGCCCTGCCGAAGCTATTACCATGGAAGCAGCAGAAAGAAAAGAAGGTGAAGAGCATTTGTACAGAGAAGAAAAATATGCAGCTAAATATGAAATAAATATGTTGCGCTGTATTTTTTGTGGTTTGTGCGAAGAGGCATGTCCAAAAGATGCTATATATTTAAGCGAAACATTTACACCTGCAGAATATTCAAGAAAACAATTTATTTATAATAAACAGGAATTACTAATACCAAACAGAATTACCGATAAAGAAGCGTACGAAAAAGCAGCAGGTAAAAGAATAAAAAGAGAAACTGTTAATTAATAACAATGGGTATCATACTTACAATTTCATTTATTTTACTATCGCTAATGGCTGTAGGCAGTGCTATTATGATGATTACTAGTAAGAGCCCTGTAAACAGTATTTTGTGGCTCATCGTAGTATTCTTTGCTATATCAGGGCATTATATTTTATTAAATGCACAATTTTTGGCTATCGTAAATATTATTGTTTATGCAGGTGCCATTATGGTATTATTTTTATTTGTAGTAATGCTTATGAATTTAAACGCAGAAAGCGAACCTGCAAAAAATCGACGTATGCTATTTATAGCAGTAATTTCGGGAGGCAGTTTATTGCTTGTATTGTTATCAGCATTTATGACTATGAAAAATACTCACCCAGTAATGATGGCAGGTGGCAATGCAGGATTAATAAAAACATTGGGCAAAGTTTTGTTTACTGACTATGTATTGCCTTTTGAAATAAGTAGTGTATTGTTTTTAAGCGCAATGGTGGGTGCAGTTGTGATAGGGAAGAAAGAGTAGGCAGTATTGAGAACCAAGTATCTAGTATAGAGAACGAAGTATCTAGTATTGAGACAAAAAATTAAGAAAAGAATATTGAAGGTTAAAAGTTTTGAGTTTAAAAGTTGTCAGAGTCTGCTTGTCGAGCTCTATGCTATTCACAACAAACTTTCTTTTAAATTAACCCTCCTTTGACAAGCTCAGGCTGACAGAGTTAGTTTTGAAAGTTAAAAATTTAAAACATGAAAAAAATATTAACCATTGCTTTTATATATTGTCTTGCTTTTGCAAACAATACCAATGCACAAATAAAGCTAGATGATATTATTGGTACAGTAACAGATTTATTGGGTAAGAAAGAATTGCTTTCTGTAAAAAAAGGATTTAGCCCAAAATTTTCTTTGGGGAAATTACAACTAAACAAAGTTGGAATTTTAGGGGAGCAATTAAAAGGAATAAAAGTATTGGGTACAATTTTTAATGGCAAAGGTGCAGAGGATATTACGAGGTTGTACAAAACATATAAAACAGGGTTGGTAGTATACAAAATTTTGGCAGGTGCAGGCACTATCATTACTACATACAGCACAGTGAGAGGTTTGGCAGGTGCAGAAAAATTTGATGCGCAAACAGTAAAACAATTATTAACACCTGCTATAACTTCAGTATTGGTGGGTGTGGTTACAAAATTATTAACCAAAAAAGCATCATACAAAGCAGTTGATATTTTTAACGGTGTAGTAAAGAAAAAAGTAAAAAATATTTTTAATATTGGCTCATCATCGCTTGGAGTTGGTGTTGGGCTTTATGTAAATTTATGATGGAACACATATTTTTATGATTAGTAAGATAATGCAGATAAAATCATATTAATCAGTGTTAGTAGATAAAAGTATAAAATCATATTAATCAGCGTTCAATAAAATGGATATTAAATATTATATAGCATTATCATTAACACTATTCAGTATTGGAATAGTGGGTGTACTTACCCGTCGAAATGCCATTGTTGTTTTTATGTGTGTGGAATTAATGTTAAACGCAGTAAATTTATTATTAGTGGCATTTTCGAATATGCATGCAGCTAGTACAGCTGCAAAAGCTTTGCCTACATTTGCAAGCGATGCGCAAATATTTGTTTTCTTTATAATGATTGTAGCTGCAGCAGAAGTAAGTGTAGGACTTTCTATAATTGTAATGTTATACAGAAACACACATAGTATAGATGTAAACTTTTTAAACAGATTAAAAAACTAAAATAAATATAAATATGTAGCATAATCATCTTGTGTCTCATATCTAATATCTTGTAACTAAAATGAATAATGTATTAATTTGCCTCATTCCTTTATTGCCATTGATAGGTTTTCTTATTACGGGTTTAGGGAGAAATGTTTTATCAAAAACTGCATCGGGCTTTTTTGCAAGTGCAACCATATTTGCAGCATTTGTAATTAGTATAATGGCTTTTTTGCAAGTAAAAAGCGGTACTACAACCAACGTTATTTATTTTAACCTCATAAATATAAAATCACTTGTTGTTCCTTTCTCTTTTAAGATTGACCAGCTCTCTTCTTTGTTTTTATTAATTATTACAGGAGTTGGTTTTCTTATACATGTTTACTCCACTTCTTACATGCACGACGAACCTAGCAAAGATTTTTCAAAATATTTTTCATATTTGAATTTGTTTGTGTTCTCTATGTTGTTGTTGGTAATGGGTGGCAATTATATCATCATGTTTTTTGGATGGGAAGGTGTGGGGCTTTGCTCTTATTTATTGATAGGTTACTGGTTTAAAAATAACGATTACACCAATGCTGCAAAAAAAGCCTTCATCATGAACCGCATTGGTGACCTTGGGCTTTTACTAGGAGTTTTTTGGTTGATAAATAAAGTAGGCACGGTACAGTATGATGAAGTATTTACTTTAGCAAGTTTAGCAAAATTATCTACGTTTGATATTACAGGTATAACGGCTTTGTTATTTTTAGGTGCTTGTGGTAAAAGTGCGCAGATACCTTTGTACACTTGGTTGCCCGATGCAATGGCTGGGCCTACACCTGTGAGTGCATTGATACATGCGGCTACAATGGTAACTGCAGGCATATATATGATAGCTCGTAGCAACATATTATTTACCATGGCGCCAGCTACGCAAAATGTAATTGCTATTTTTGGTTTGGCTACAGCCATTGTAGCGGCCACCATTGCAATTAAACAAAATGATATAAAAAAAGTATTGGCATACTCTACAGTAAGCCAATTGGGTTATATGTTTTTAGGGCTTGGCGTAGGCGCATACACAGGAGCTGTTTTTCATGTTATGACACATGCATTTTTTAAAGCGTTATTATTTTTGGGTGCAGGTAGTGTAATACATGCAATGAGTGGTGAGCAAGATATGAGAAATATGGGGGCACTAAAAAAACACATGCCTATAACACATATTACTTTTTTAATTGGTTGTATTGCCATTGCAGGTATGCCGCCGTTTTCAGGGTTTTTTAGTAAAGATGAAATACTGGCTGCGGCATTTTCAAAACACCCTATCCTTTGGGGTATTGGTGTAGCAGGTGCAGTAATGACAGCTTTTTATATGTTCCGTTTATATGCCATGACTTTTTTAGGTTCTTTTAGAGGCACACACGACCAAGAACATCATCTGCATGAAAGCCCAAAAGCTATTACAGTACCTTTAATTGTATTAGCAATACTAGCAATCGTTGGCGGATGGGTTGGAATACCTGAAGTGTTTATGAAAGGTGGACATCATTTAGAAGAATTTTTACAACCAATATTTGCACAAAGCAATGCTATAACAGAGAAGCATGAAATGAGCCATAGCACTGAATTAATGTTGATGGGTGTATCTGTAGCATTGGCGTTAGGCTCATTATTATTCGGGCTAAACAAATTTAAAAACTATAGAAAAGAAAACGAAGTAGCATCATCTGGCATTGGCGAAATATTAGAAAATAAATGGTATTTCGATGAGCTTTATACAAAAATTATAACCAATCCACTTCGTTCGGCGTCTGTTTTTTTTACAAATATTGTAGAGAAAAAAGGTATTGATGGAATGGTAAATGGTACTGGCAAATTTGTAAACTATGGTAGCCGACAATTGCGCTGGTTGCAAAGCGGCCAGGTAGGTGCATATGTACTATTGATGGTTATTGGAATGTTAATCTTATTTATTATACAACTGTTTATAAAAAATTAGGCTTTGGGCAATTATATTACTTTTCCTGAATTATTAATGTGGCTACCTTTATTGGCAGGTATATTTTGTTTTACTGTAAAATCAGAAAGCGTTGCAAAAAATATTGCATTATTTAGTTCATTGCTAGTGTTGGTCGTAAGCCTTACCACACTTGCGTTTATAGATGTAAAATATGCAACCTACAATTATCAAAACTATTTATGGTTGAGTAATATTGGTACAAGTTTTCATGTGTCGCTTGATGGGGCTGGTAGAATATTGACTTTATTAACTGCCGTTTCTTTCCCTATTATTTTTATTGCAACTAGAAAAAATACATACAAAAATGCAGGTGCATTTTTTGGATTAATGTTGCTTGCAGAGTGTGGATTGATGGGGGTATTTTTAGCTAAAGATGCATTGATATTTTATTTCTTTTGGGAGCTGGCATTAATACCTGTTTATTTTTTAAGCAGTATTTGGGGTGGCGAAAAAAGAATACAAGCTACATTTAAATTTTTCGTTTACACATTTGCAGGCTCGTTGCTTATGCTTGTAGGTATTATATATGTGTATATGCATACTGGTGCTCGTACTTTCGAAGATGGCTTAACATCATTACATTCTTTTTCTTTACAGTCATTTTATCATGCCACGCTAACAGCAGGTGAGCAAGGTTGGTTGTTTTGGTTATTCTTTATTGCCTTTGCAGTTAAAATGCCCATCTTTCCTTTTCATACTTGGCAGCCCAGCGCTTATGACCAGTCGCCAACATCTGTAACGATGGTACTTTCGGGCATTATGGTAAAAATGGGTTTGTTTGGAGTTATCAAATGGCTGATACCAATGTTTCCATTGGCAGTACCAAGATTTACCAATACTGTAATGATACTCTCTATCATCGGAATTATTTATGCAAGCTGCATAGCCATGATGCAAGATAATTTGAAAAGGCTTGTTGCATATTCATCTATTGCACATATTGGATTAATGTGTGCGGCAATTTTTGCTATGAATGATATTAGTTTGGAAGGTGTAATGATACAAATGTTTAACCATGGTATAAATATAATTGGATTGTGGATTGTGCTTGATATTGTAGAAAGACAAACGGGTATAAAAAATATGAGTCAGCTTGGAGGGCTTGCACATAAAGCACCTTCGCTTACAATCTTTTTAGTAATCATTGCATTTGCAAATATTGCATTGCCATTAACAAATGCATTTGTAGGAGAGTTTATGATGTTTGCAGGTATTTACAAACACAATGTATGGATGGCAGCTACAGCAGGAATTAGTATTATACTTGCAGCAGTTTATACCTTGAATATGATACAAAAAGTTTTTTATGGTAATGCAAATGCAACAATAATAAATGTTACAGATATTTCTGTAAATGAAAAACTGGGATTGGCAATTATTGTAATTATGATTTTTGCTTTTGGGGTTTATCCGCAACCAATGATAGATTTGGCGAAGGAGGCAGTGAAAGTTTTAGACCCCTAAATCCTCCGAAGGGGGACTTTAATCTTTGAATATGGAAGGTTAGGTTAAATGGTTTAGACTTTAAGGTAAAAATAACAGCTAATTGAAAAAGCTTTGCTTCAGCTTAGGGATAGCATAATATTGATTGATATATATTTTAATAAATAATGTCGATAAAAGCTGAATAAATATTTACTGATGAATGGAGCGTCGCCAATGAAGTTCAATCAGGGTTATTGGCTGGTAAACAAAAAATAAAAGTATTTCTAAAATATAGAATTAAAATCGAGTGTTTTGTCTCAATACTAAGTACTCAATGCTCAATACTAGAATATGAACGCAATTATTATATCGGCAATTTGGGGAATTATCATGATGTTCTCTGGTGTATTTATTAAAAGTAAAACGACACCAAAATATCTTGCAATAGCAGGCGCTATACTTTTATTTATTGTAAATGCATTGGAGCTAAATATTTTTAATGCAAGTAAAATTTTGCAAATAAATATTGATACAAAAGAAATGCTGCATGTGGATAGTTATAGCTTAGCATTTTTAGCCATCGTTTTTTTATGTACAATCATTTATTTTTTACTCAATGCAAGCGATATAGAAAAAGTAGGAGAGCATGTGGGTGAATATTTTGCACTTATATTTTTTGTGTTGTGTGGCGTAAGTATTTTAGCAAGTTTCAATACTTTATTGATGTTGTTTTTAGGAATAGAAATAATGAGCATTCCTTTATATATACTGACAGGTAGCGATAAGCGAAATTTAAAAAGTAATGAAGCTTCTTTAAAATATTTTTTAATGGGTGCTTTTTCTACAGGTATATTATTAATGGGTATTGCATTTATTTATGGCGGCAATGCCAATGGTTCTTTTTACATTGGTAACTTACAATTGGGCGAAGGCCTTATGCCTCCAATGATTGCAGTAGGCTTAGTATTTTTAGTAATTGCATTATCATTTAAAGTATCGGCTGCACCATTTCATTTTTGGACACCCGATGTGTACGATGGGGCACCTACTGTATTCACTTCATTTATGAGTACGATTGTAAAAGTAGCAGGGTTCTTTGCATTTGTACGTTTGTTTGAAACTGCCTTTGGCAGGGTACAAGAGCAATGGCAAAATTTGGTTGTATTTATTACTATTGCAACTTTATTGATAGGAAATGTAACAGCTGTTTTTCAACAGAGTGTAAAGCGTATGCTAGCTTACTCAAGTATTGCACAAGCAGGGTTTATGATGTTTGCAGTTTTTGCATTAAACGAAAAAGCAAAAGATGGTTTAATAATTTACAGTGCTGCATATTGTTTGGCAACGATAGGTATTTTTGCAGTCCTTATAAAAATGAAAGATTATACAATTGATGGTTTTAACGGCTTAAGCAAAACAAACCCATTGCTTGCTTTATGTGCTACCTTATTCTTACTATCGCTCACTGGCATTCCACTTACAGCAGGCTTTCAAAGTAAGTTTTTTATGCTAATGGGTGCAGTAGAAAATGGACATAAATTTTGGTTTGTAATTGTAGCTGTTTTATTTGCGGCTATAAGTGCGTACTATTATTTTAGGGTTATACAAGCTATGTATTTTAAAGAAGCTACTGAAAACGTACTAGACGAAAATGACATAACCCCTGCTTTTAAACTAGTATTGGTAATAACTGCTATACTTATCATTGCTATTGGTATTTA
>JANXOQ010000372.1 GCA_025357775.1 Ferruginibacter sp.
CAGTTATATTTTTATTGTTTAATGAAATAAAAAAACTGCTTACTAATTCTGTCTTTTCACAGCATCCGTATACCCTCTTTCTCAAAACTTATTTTTCTTTCTCTATATAAATTACCCGTTGTCATTTTAAACGTTTTTTTACTCATGCCAAAAAACAAATAAATTTCTTCAGGGTCTGATTTATCATGATAAGGCAAGTGCCCATTATTTTCTTTTAACAATCTTAATACTTTTTCGGCTTCTCCTTCAACTCTATCATAGCCCATTTTTCCTGCTACTACATCTATTTTATTATCGCTATATACTTTTTTTATGTAGCCTTTAAATTTATCTCCTACACCAATTGACCTATATACTTCATTAAAGTGTAGCACACCAGTATGCTCGTTATTTATTATCATCAAATATCCAATATCAGTTCTGCGTAGTACTATTAAATTTACTTCTTCAGCTTCCGCTAGAGTTAAATGCTCGTTACTCAAAAATTCTTCTACTCTTTCAGTAGCGGCTGTTCTGCCGGTTTGGTCATCTCTATATATTTTTACTAGATACTCACCTTTAGGTAGCATGCCTTGTATTTGTTTGCTTTTGGGTACAAATAAATCTTTCATTATACCCCATTCCATAAAAGCACCTTGTTCTGTTACAGATACTGCTTTCATTTTTAAAATATCGCCAACAACGCCGTAAGGCTTATCTGTAGTTGCTATTAACCTATCTTCTCCATCATGGTATACAAATACATTTATTTCATCCCCTTCATTTAACCCTGCTGGTGCATAACGCTTTGGTAGTAAAATACCTTGTTCTCCATCATCTAAATACACCCCAAAATCTACTTTTCTTAGTACTTTTAATATATTAAAGTCGCCTGTTTTTACCATTGTTATTTTATTTTATTGTGATAAAGATATTAAAGGAAATTGAATATTGGTTATGAGTTACGGGTATGTGGTTTACTAGTTATTTAGTTTAATGGTTGGCTAGTTGACGAATTTTTTTGTACTAAAATGAAAAGCAAAGCATTTTTAACCCCGCTTTATTGATTAAAAATATACCTACAATTTAAATAAAGTAAAAATAAAAACGCCCTT
>JANXOQ010000448.1 GCA_025357775.1 Ferruginibacter sp.
AAGTGTGTATACGGCAACGTATCGAGGGTTCGAATCCCTTCCTCTCTGCATAAATATATATTTTTTTATATTTTGATTAGCTTACATGAAACCATGTGCAAATTATTATATCGTGTAATTTCTATAAAAACTTTTCAAGTAATACTCCCACTTTATTGTTTCTAATTAATTTTATCCTTTTGTTTTTTATTTCACCCATAACAATGTTTACCATTTTGGTTAAAATACTCGTTTCGGTTTTTAAAATTGACTTTACTTCTAAAGCCATATTTTTTAAAATATTAGTAGGTTTTAAAAGTTCTTCAGTAGTTTGAAGCTGCTGTTTTAAATCATCAAATTGTTTAATTTGTTTAAACTTTAGTAAATTTATTAGTTCGTCTAATTGTTTAGAATGGTTTGTCATAAAGCTTAAATATCATCCATCATTTTTGAAATAATGTTATCTTTAAAAGGTATTTGAATTAATTTTTTTCTAAAAATATAAGAAAGTAAACCAATAAATAAATAGAATGATGCTACTATTAAAAATCCATAAAAATATTCTCCTGTAAGTTTGCCAAGCCAAAGTGCTAATGCAATATTTGCTAAAAATAAAAACAATCCAACAATTATAGTTATGATTGCTTTTGTTATCAATGATGAAATAACATCAGCTGATTTGCGTATAGCTTTTAGCTTTAGCAATTCTACGGTTGTTTTACTGTACACCTCAGCTTTATCAAAAAGCATCTCTATAGGTGTTACGTTGTCTTTCATTTTTTTTGTTTTTTCAAATTTCTATTATCCCATTGAGTTTTTAAATTGAGCCTTTACATCAGCATATTTTTCTTCACCTTTCTCTTCTAATCTTTCGGCTTCGTTTCTTATGCTTTCGTATTTATCTTTTGCAACATCTACCATGCTATTAAATTTATCTTTTACATCATCTACGTATCCTTCACCTTTTTGTACAATTTTTTTTCTAGTATTTCTACCAGAGTCAGGCGCAAATAAAATTCCTAACAATGCACCTGTGGCAATTCCTGCCAATAATCCTAAAGCTGTTTTTCCGCTGTTCATAATTAAATTTTTATTTTATTTAAATTAATATTTATAAAATCTTTCTACCTTGTATAATCCTTAAAATAATTGCGATAACTGCTATTATTAGTAGAATATGAATAATACTACCTGCAGCATAACCTAAAAAACCTATTGCCCATATAATTATTAATATTACTGCTATGCCGTACAATAAATTTCCCATAATGATTAATTTTAGACCTTAAAAGTTATTTGTTGTTAATATAATTTGATTATTCGGATATTGAGTACCTGCATCATCCTCCGCAGTAATAAATATTTTTGTAGGTTTTGTAGGGGAAACAGATCCGAAACTTGCTTTTAATTTGTTGCTAAACATTTTTTGATCACTATCAATTTTGCCGATATTTTTGGCAACCTGTTGGTTTGTTTCCATCCAAATGATATATGCTTTTTTTGGTGGTGTTAAACGGTTTACTTCTGCAAGGTTTCTTATAAATATATTTATTGCATAATTATTATTATTATCTTTTTTTACTTTTACAGTGCCCCTAGCGGCTGGTGTAACAGCAGATTGTAGAAAAGATATTTTTTGTGCACATGCTGTAAAGATTAAAGAAATTGTTACAACCGTAAATGCTGAGAAAATAGTAGTAGAAATTTTATTTTTCATTGTATAGAATTTTTTGAATTACAAAGTTGCTGCTAATCAAAAAATTTGCCATTACACAATAATGCATAATAGTTATATAATTCTCACATAGTAAAGTATGGATATTTAATAACCCTACATTGCACCTACAAAAAAAATAATTATGAACCTTTTAGAAAGAGTGCAACAAAACTTATGTTATCCTGCACTGCAAAAAATAGATGTATCTACCGACAAAATGGTACATGACGATGCTACACCTAATGAAGATAAATTTAGCCAAGCGGCAATACCGGCCGTACTTACAGCGTTGTATAAATTTGTGCAAACAGATGAAGGTGCTACTGAAGTTTTGAATGGCAATAATGATACAAAATGGATTGCTAAAATATTTGATGAGCATAAGACTGATGCTATAAGTATAATATCATCTTACTCAAAACAATCTTACGAGAATCCATTAAGTAAGATGTATACCATTGCAAATGAAGCAGTAAAAATTACTAAAGAAACAGTTGGCGAAAATGGTACAATAGATGAAGTGAAATTATTTTTTAAACAGCAGAAACACGATATTTTATTATATCTTTTACCCACTTTAAAAATGGGCGAATTATTAAATGATGGAACGCTTGATGATAATACTAATAAAATGGAAGGTCCAATATCTAGCCTAATGCACAGCCTCGGTAATATATTTACAAACCCAATAACAGCAGCGGAGTCAGACAAAAAGCAAGCTGATTTGTAAATATTTTATATTTATTAAAACTTATTTTTTTTATAAGCTCGGTTTAATGGTTTTGTAATTAATGAAATAGTTAGTTTTATATTTTTATTTTT
>JANXOQ010000006.1 GCA_025357775.1 Ferruginibacter sp.
ACACAATTAAAAATGGAGTGAGTAAGTGCCTACTTCAAAAAATTTAAATTAACTTTTACATAAAAAACATTCTTTTACATAAATTTTTTTGTACTATTTTATTTAACCTTAGAGCGATTTGTAGATGCATTATCAGTTTTAGTATATTTGTGTTTTACATCCTTGTTTTCAAAAGTATTAAATAACTTTTGCAAAACATATAAACTTATTTTATGAAATTTTTTATAGACACCGCAAACCTTGCACAAATTAAAGAAGCAAACGACCTTGGTATTTTAGATGGAGTAACCACCAACCCATCACTTATGGCAAAAGAAGGCATACAAGGTAAAGATGCTGTGATGAAACATTATGTGGATATATGCAATTTGGTAGATGGTGATATAAGTGCAGAAGTAATAGCTACAGATTTTGATGGCATTGTTGCTGAAGGTAAAGTATTAGCTGCTTTACATAAAAATATTATTGTAAAAGTACCTATGATAAAAGATGGTATAAAAGCTATAAAGTATTTTACAGATAATGGTATAAAAACAAATTGTACATTAATTTTTTCTGCAGGCCAAGCTATACTTGCGGCTAAAGCAGGAGCTACTTATGTATCACCTTTCCTCGGCAGGATAGATGATATGGGAATGGATGGTATTGATTTGATACAACAAATTCGTCACATATATGACATACAAGGGTTTCAGTCAGAAATATTAGCTGCATCTATTCGCAATCCATTACACATTATTAAGTGTGCAGAAGTAGGTGCTGATGTATGTACTTGTCCACTAGATTCTATTTTAGGATTACTAAAACATCCACTAACTGATATTGGTTTGGCTAAGTTTTTGGATGATGCTAAGAAGTTTGCATAAACAATTTCACGAAAAGATATTATGGAGCAATGGGCTGATATTTTATATAAAAAAGCAACCAAAATGGTTGCTTTTTTATATAATGTTATTTTGTTTTTTACAAAAAATCTATTTTTTCTTCTTCTTTTTTGTACTCGACTTTATCTCAGCCATTACATCATTTGTAGCTTTTAATAGAGGATCTTCCATTTTTTTTATGTATACATCAAACTCTTTAAATATTGTAGGATTACTTTTTAGTGTAGTTTTTATAGTAACTTTTTCAGCCGAAAAATCAGAAGGAATAACAATGGAATTGCCCACAAAATTTGCTTGAGTACAAGTAAATAAAATTTTTGTGCTATCCAAAGGTAAGTAACGACCATTGCTCAATTGCCCATCAATATTTATATAATTCAGAGTACCTTTTTTTAGGCTATCAGTGTATAAGTTTACAAATATTTTTTCAATAGTTTGAGCGCTGCATTCAATGCTAATAAAGATAAATAAGAAGAGTACAATTTTTTTCAATTCAATAATTTTATTTATAAGAAAGTATGCATTTTAAAGTATAAATATAAGACGAAATTATGTTTCAATATTAGTTGTGAAACTGTTAAAAAATAAAAAGTTTTGTTATTTCAACCTTTCACTCCATATTTGCAGTACATATGAAACAAATAACGAATAATAATGGATGGTGGTGGTACAGTCTAAACTCGATTGTGCTTTAGCCGCCTATTTATATATTTTTAAATAAAAGCCCTTGCACAACGCTAGGGCTTTTTTAATGCAACTACATGTACAAAATAAATATTACAACCACTTGCACCAAAATACCAGCAGATTTGTACACGCCTGTAGGTATATACTTGCGCATGAGGGATAAATTTAGAGATACGATTTTGCTAGAAAGTACGGACTCTCATGCGGGAGAAAATAGCCGTTCTATTATTGCCATAAATGCTATTGGTGGAATAGAAATTATGGATTTGCAAAAAGCAGAATATAAATATCCTGCACAAAAAACAGAAACGATTGGTATTTCTACAAAAGATAATATCACAAATATTTTAGAAAACTTTATAGATAGTTTTGATGCAGCAATTCCTGCAGAAAAAATAGCAACTATTGCGCAAGGTTTATTTGGTTATACCACTTATGATGCGGTTCAATTTTTTGATTCTATAAACCTTAATTCTGCAAAAAAAAATATGGATAGCATACCATTGATGCGTTACAGACTGTATCAATATGTAATTATTATCGATCATTTTAAAGATGAAATTTTTCTTTGCGAAAACAACATTAATGGAATAGAAAGTAGGGTAGAAGATGTAGAAAATATTTTACGAAGCAAGGATGTGCCTGTGTTTCCATTTTCTACCAAAGGAGATGAAACGCAAGATATGCCTGATGAAAACTACATTGCAATGGTGCAAAAAGGCATTGATGCTTGCAAGCGTGGCGATGTATTTCAAATTGTATTGAGCAGAAGTTTTCAGCAAAAATATATTGGTGATGAGTTTAATGTGTATAGAAGTTTACGTAGTGTAAACCCTGGGCCGTATTTGTTTTATTTTGATTATGGCGATTATAAATTGATGGGAAGTAGCCCTGAAAGCCAAGTGCTAATCAAAGATGGAAAAGCTACCGTACACCCAATTGCAGGCACTTTTAGACGTACAGGAAATGATGAAGCGGACAAACAATTAGCCATAGATTTAGAAAACGATGCAAAAGAAAATGCTGAGCATATCATGTTGGTGGACTTAGCAAGAAACGATTTGAGTAGAGTTTGCAATAATGTAAACGTAACACAGTTTAAAAATATCAATTTTTATAGCCACGTCATACATATGGTGAGCGAAGTGCAAGGTGATGTAGGCGAAGAAAAAAATCCATTTAAAATAATGGCTTCTGTTTTTCCTGCGGGTACACTAAGTGGTGCACCAAA
>JANXOQ010000011.1 GCA_025357775.1 Ferruginibacter sp.
TAGCTTTTATTATGGGGTAAACAAGTGCCTACTTCAATACATATAATTTTGGATATTAAGCAATTTTTTATTGTTGATGGGTTTTTATTTACAAAAAATGTTTACTGCTTTTTTAAAGTAATAAAACACTACAAATTTTAATACATTTTATGCGAAAGAGGGGAAAAAATTAACAATATGTTTATTGGTAACTTTGTAAATAAACAATGTAAGTGTTAAACTAAAGTTGGTTATTATTGCCACTCTACAGGAAGTAAAAGCTTAATTGTATTGTGAATGAACAATGGTTAATAAATTGAACTATAAATAAAATATTTATGCAAAAAAATTATACAAAACTTGCATCAATATAAACTCTTAAACCAAAAATTCTATTGCCCTAAATATGCTTAGCCTCAATCTACAAAATCTTACTCCCTCCGAAATTCAAAATTACCTACAACATGCTGTAGCCCCACGCCCCATTGCATTTGCTTCTACTATAGATATTGATGGAAACGTAAATCTTTCTCCTTTTAGTTTTTTTAATTTGTTTTCAAGTAACCCACCCATTGTAATTTTTTCGCCAGCAAGGCGAGTGAGAGATAATACAACTAAGCATACATTGCAAAATGTATTGGCAGTGGCAGAGGTAGTAATAAACGTTGTTGATTATAATATGTTGCAGCAGATGAGCCTTGCTAGTTGCGAATTTACAAAAGGAGAAAATGAATTTGTAAAAGCAGGTTTTACAGAAGAAAAAGCTACAATGGTAAAACCACCCATGGTAAAAGAGAGCAAAATAAAACTAGAGTGCAAGGTTATAGAAGTAAAACCCCTAGGAACAGAAGGTGGTGCAGGAAACCTAGTTATTTGCGAAGTGCTCTATATGCATATAGACGAAAATATTTTAGATGAAAATAAAAAAATAGATCAAACAAAAATACAACACATAGCAAGGCTAGGTGGTGATTGGTATTGCAAAGTAGATGAATCAAATTTGTTTAAAGTAGCAAAGCCAAATGTACAATTAGGGATAGGTATAGATAAACTTCCACAAGCAATTAGAAGCAGCAAAATACTTACTGGTAACCACCTTGGGCAATTAGCTAACGTGCATGATATGCCTGTGATAGATGCAGCTTTTGAAAATGATGTATTAAAACAGATTGTACAATATTTTAGCCTTAACCCAAAAGAAATGGAAGAAGAAACACATAGGCTTGCAATAAAATATTTAGATGAAAACAATGTGGATACTGCTTGGCAAGTTTTGTTATCAAATGATATTATTTAGTTTTAAAAAATATTTATTTTTGATTTTTACTGGATGTATAAACTTTATAAAACCTGTATCACAAATAAAATATTTTCCCAATAAAAAAAACCCTCCAATAAAAGAGGGTTGTAAATATATTTTTGCAAAAATGCAAAATAATTGTTTTTATTTTTTTGAACCGTGCTCATCAGATACTGTCAATTTATGACGTCCTTTTGCTCTTCTACTTGCTAGTACCTTACGGCCGTTTGCAGTACTCATACGCTCACGAAATCCATGTACAGATTTTCTACGACGGGTATGGGGTTGGTAGGTTCTTTTTTTTCCTGGCATTGTTTATATTTTTTCGTCCTTTTACAAAAATTGTTTAATTCATTATCGCTGGCAAGGCACCATCCCCGCCGCTTGTGAAAGGATTGTAAAAGTAGGGTATTATTTTTAAATAGCTAAGAAAAAGGGCGATAATTTATAATTTTATTGGCAAAGCACTAACCTCTTCTCCAAAAAATATGGATGCATGGCTATTAAAATCTTCAACATTTCCAGTGGTATAAAAATTTCTTTTGGCATTTTTAGTGCATAATTTATCAATCTCTGTGTGTTTTTGTAAATATTTTACCAAACTAGCTGCTACTATTTTCCCTTGAGAAACCACATTAACCCCTGCAGGTATAAATTGTTTTATTTTATCTATTAACAATGGATAATGGGTACATGCCAATAAAATACAATCTATATCCTCATCATTCAACAATAATTGATTGATATGTTTTTGTACTGACTCATTTGCTTCTATGGAGTAATGCTTACCCTCTTCCACCAATTGTACCCAAGCAGGGCAGGCCTCTTGTGTTACTTTTATTTGAGGGTAAAATTTTTCTATTTCTAATAAATAAGATTGAGATAAAACAGTACCTGCCGTAGCCATTATGCCTACATGATTGGTTAGCGTATAATTTTTTATTACTTCAGATGTGGGGCGTATTACACCCAATACTCTTTTATTACTGTCTATGTTAGGTAAATCTTTTTGTTGTATACTTCTCAATGCCTTTGCTGATGCAGTATTACAAGCCAAAATTACCAATGGGCAGCCTTGTTTAAAAAACCATTTTACAGCATCTAAAGTATAATTATAAACAGTATTAAAATCTAAAGGCCCATAAGGTGCTCTTGCATTATCCCCAAGGTATATAAAATCATATTGAGGTAAGCTGCTACACAATTCTTTTAAAACAGTAAGTCCACCATAGCCACTATCAAATACAGCAATAGGAAATTTTTCAGCATTCATATTTGCAAAAATATAGTAGGCTATCTTATAAAAAAATTATGTGCATTTCAGACAGCTGCTTCTGACCAGTGGCTCACCGACAGACATTAGCTGTTTAAATTTGAAATGAACCAAAAAAATCCCGGTCAAACAATAAGTGACCGGGATTGAAAAAATATTTTTGTATTAATATTTCACAATTTTTTGTGTAGCTAATTTAGTACCATTAGCATCAGAAATAGTTACAAAATAGGTGCCTGCCGCATATGGAGATAAATCTATTTTTGCAGTACCATATCTACCTGTAAAGGTTAATATTTGTGTAATTAATTTAGCTCCTTTGCTATCTAATATTCTCACTCCTCTTGCTTGTGGTACTATGGTAGAGCTATAGTAGCTTATGTTTACGATACCATTAGTTGGGTTTGGAGAAGCAAATAATTTATCATTTGAACCTGGCACATCTGCCACAGTAACAATATTTGAAATACCACTACAATTAGTAGCTAAATCTGTAACTGTTACTTGATATGCACCAAAATCATCTAACAAGCCATTCGCTTTGGTAATAGATGCTGCTGTATTGCCAATAACCGAATTATTTCTTGTCCATTTATAACTGTAATTACCCACTGGGCTCACGGTAGTGTATACACCCCCATTTGTATAAGGGTTAAAATTTAATACTGGGGCACCAGTTAATACAACCACAGGAGGAGTGCCCACTTTTGCTGTAACGCTATTAGAAGTAGCAGCAGTACAAGTGCCTGAAGAAACTACGCATCTGTATTTATAGTTAGACTGTGCCACAGTAAGACCTGTAAGTGTTAGCGTACTCGAAGTAGCAGAAGTTATTGCCGTAAAGGTTACACCAGCATCTGTACTTACAAACCATTGATATGCTAAACTAGAACCAGAACCTACGACTGTAAATGCAGCAGTAGTAGCACAAGATGTAATGTCTTGTGGTTGTGTAGTTATTGATGGAGCAGAAGTAATATTAACCACAACCTCAGTACGTGGGCTTTCGCAAATACCAGTTGTTTGACTAACAAAATATGAGGTACTACCAGTAGCAATTGCTAATGGCGTTGGTGCACCTGAAAGTGGTGTAGTAGCAGTTGCCGATATGTACCATTTAATATTAGTACCTGTAGCCGTTAAAGCAGATGGAGAACTACCCTGGCAGTATGATATTGGTGAAGTAGAAGCCGGTGCTGTTGGCGTAGGTAATATATTTATAACCAAACTTGCTCTTGGGCTTTCGCAACCGCTTGTAGATTGGCTAACAAAGTACGTTGTAGGTAAAACAGTGCTAGGGATAGGGGCTGATGCCGTACCAGTACCACCTGAAATTGAAGTATACCAAAGTAGGTTTGTACCAGTAGCTGTAAGTGGTAATGCAATACTATTTTGGCAATATGCAAGTGGAGATACAACAACTGGTGCAGCGGGGGTAGCTACCACAGCAATTACACCCGATGCAGATACGATAGCGCCAGTTGTAGTTATAGTATAATTAAATGTACCAGAACCTGTTGGGCTACCTGATATAGTATATATTCCATTTGTGCCACCAGCATAAGTACCAATAACGCCTAACGGTAAGCCTGTAACCGTAGCACCAGTTACACCTCCTCCAGTAGAATAGGTAATATTAATAATAGAGCTTGTTACACAGATTGTTTGATTGGTTGTACCAGTTGCAGATGTTAACGTTATTGATGGTGGTGTTACTACTGAAATTGTACCTGTTTTAATTTGTACACTACAACCGCCAGATGTAGTAACTGTATAATTAAATGTACCAGCAATGGTAGGTGTACCACTAATAGTTATTGCACCATTTGTACCGCCTGAGTATACTCCAGTAACTCCTGTAGGTAACCCAGTAATAGTAGCTCCTGTTACTCCCCCTGTTGTGCTATAAGTAATATTAGTTATAACAGTATTTGTAATTATGCTTTGATTGGTTGTAGCAGCCGCAGAAGTTAGCACTAATGTACTAGCTGTATTAATAGTTATGCTTCCTGCTGAATTAGCAACTGCAGAGCCTCCTGATGTTGTAACGGTATAATTAAAAATACCAGTTACAGTTGGCGTACCACTAATTGTAAAAGTACCGTTTGTACCTCCAGAATAAATACCAGTAACTCCAGCAGGTAATCCACTAACTGTAACTCCTGTTATTCCACCAGCCCCAGTGTATACAATATTTGTAATACTATTTGTAATACATAATGTTTGAGCAGATGTACTAGCAGCAGATGTTAATAGAATGGAAGGACCATTAACAACATTTATGGTTCCAGCAGAGGTGATTACCCCACAACCACCAGAGGTAGTAATCGTATAATTAAATGAACCAGTTACAGTAGGTGTACCACTAATGGTTATCACGCCATTTGTACCACCTGTATAAACCCCAGTAACCCCAGTAGGTAAGCCTGTAACTACTGCTCCCGTTATGCCATTAGCCGTGCTATAAGTTATATTAGTTATAGATGAGTTTACCGTTACTGTTTGATTTGTAGTGACAGCCAGTGATGTTAGTGATATAGTACTTGCAGCGCTCACATTTATTGAACCAGTTGCAGTAGCGATAGTAGTACCGCCAGTAGTTGTAATTGTATAGTTAAAAGTGCCAGTAGCTGTTGGAGTACCAGATATTGTGAAATTACCAGCAGAGTAAGAACCAGTTACACCTGTTGGTAAGCCTGTTACAGAAGCTCCAGTAACCCCACCAGCTGTCGTATATGTAATATTTGTAATTGCGTTATTTATACACACTGTTTGGTTAGCAGTACTAGCAGCTGATGACAATGAAATACTTGGTACCAACGACACTGTAATTGTTCCTGTTGCAGTTACTGTGCCACAACCGCCTACAGATGTAATGGTGAAACTGAAAGTTCCTGTTACTGTTGGATTACCACTAATTGTTACAATACCGCCTGAATATGTACCCGAAACACCTGCAGGTAAGCCTGTAACTGTTGCTCCCGTAATACCGTTTGTAGTACTGTAGGTTATATTTACAATACTTGTATTAACATTTACAGTTTGATTTGTAGTAGCCGCAGCCGAGGTTAAACCAATAGTAGAAGCAGCATTAACCAATATGGACCCAATTGCAGTAGCATTGGAAGTACCGCCACTTGTTGTAACTGTATAATTAAAATTACCTGCTGTAGTTGCAGTTCCAGATATTGTAAAAGTACCAGAAGAATAAACTCCCGTAACACCTGATGGTAAACCTGAAACCGTAGCTCCTGTAGCTCCACCAGATGTTGTATAGACAATGTTTACAATAGCCGAATTATTACAAATTACCTGTGCAGAAGTAACTGCCGCAGATGAAAGTGTGATTGCAGGTACAGATACTCCCGTTACGGTTAACGTTGCAACATCGGATGTAGTTGTAGCGCAACCTATAGAAATAATGCAACGATATTTGTTGTTATTCATAGCTGTGGTTACAGCATTCAAAGTAAGTGTTGGTGTAATTACAGCTGGTACTACGTTTGCCCACGTACTACCACCATTTGTGCTCACTTGCCATGTATAAATTAAATTTACATCAGTGCCTGCACTAGCAGTAAAAGGGGCATTTGCTCCAGATGCAACATTTAAATCTATAGGTTGTGTAACGATAGTAGGTGCAGGTGGCAAAGCTGTAGAGGCAGTTTGATCTAAGACACTGTTGGAACTTCCTTGATTAGCGCCATAGCCTAATCCTCTTTTTGCGAACGCTGTCCACATGGCACATGCATGACGTCCAGCATATAGATTTCTATCGGCAGCTAGAATTGCATCTCTTTGATCAACAAAACCGGGCGTGCAGGGCTGTAATTTTAAACCCTCCATTACTAATTTCATTGCTATAATATTACCAGCATTAGTTGAAGGAGAGTAATCATATAAATTAGGACTTATTACTCCTTCTTGGTTAATAATAGCCCAAGTCATTTCCCAGATAGCAGTACACCATACCTCTCCAATGTTATGAATACCTCCACAATATGTGGCATCTCCAACATTTGCATAAGTTTCATTATTTATAGCTGTATTGGTAGAGTAAGGTTTTATCCTAAAACCTGCACCAGTAGGAGTTTGACCATTTGCATACGTACCTATTGATCGAGATAATGCTCCGTCAGTAAGTAGAGCTGTAGCCCAATTTGTTGAAACCATTAACCCAAAAAAATCGCTCCAACCTTCAGAGCCATTTTCTCTTGTATTACCACAATAATTGTTGGCTGGTGCGTTTGAACCTAAGCAAGAGCTGTTTCCTGGACCACCTGTCAATCTTGTAGAGATACCATGCCCAAATTCGTGAGCTATGATTCCGTTATCCAAATCTCCGTCAAATCTTATTCCTGCTAGCGTAATATTCAAATTATTTGCTACTTGAGCAGCAATAATTGCTCCATCTGCTTGACTTACCATTACAGCAGGTATTGTTATAGTATTATCTGTACCACCCATTACAATAGGTGCTGTAGCTGCATTATTTATCATTACAATTCCTACAGCACCAGCTGCTTGTGCAGCTAAAGCTTTTATTACAAAACTACAAGTACCCCTGTTAATAATAGCAATTTTACCTGTCAGAACATTTGTAGGTGCACCACCGCATGCCTCATGGGCTGTTCCAGAAGCATCATCAAACCAAACAGCTTGGGCAGTTACAGGTCCTACATCTTGCAATTTATTAGCTGTACTAAAACCACTTTCAACATTCACATAATCACCTCCAATAGATGAAGGAGTATTTACTCTACACAATAAATTTGTACCAGCGGCATCAAACAAATACATTCTCATCCTAGGGCGCCCTCCATCAACAGGTGTGGAAAAATTTGCATTGTTTGTTCCTGTTCCACTCTGAGCCAAGGCTATAACATCATCACCACCATTACCACCTCTTCCTAAGTTGTTTTTTTGAAAATTTCCCGCTGGTTCATTAAAACCGTATTGGTAAGAAATATCATGCATAATATTATTCCAATAAAAAAGATTCGTTGTAGCAAAACGTTGGAAACCAATAGGGTCTGTAGGAGTAATAGAATAATTTGGTGGGAAATTAAACGTTAGTGGATCGGGAACTGTTGTAGATACAGCAGGTAAACCAGTATTTTGGTCGCTTGAGGCTCTATCTTCTGTAGCCCATACATTATTTCCTCTTGAAATGGTATAATCATTCGTTCCATCACTATGCCAACCAAGTGTAGATGCATTACCTACTGCTGGAGTCCAAGGATTTGATCTAACCGCAGCAGTACCTCCAGGATGAACTGGGCTTTCTGCAGGATATGGAATAACTAAATAACTTGCTCCTGCTACTGCAGTTGGACTAGAGAAAATACTGTTGTTTTCAAATTTTATTTTTTCTACTTTTTGTAGATTTAATGACTTTGCGGGGAATATTTTTTTTTCAATAATGGTTTCTTTTTTATCAAAATTTTCATAAACAGTAAAATTTTGCTTGCCTAATATTTTTCCAGTTTTAGCATCAACAAAGATTTCCCAAATATCATCTTTTCCTTTTGGTGCTACCACTACAGACCAAATTAAATTAATAGACTTTATTTTTCCAGCTGTCTCTATTGGCATCCATATCAATTCACCTGTTACTTTTTCTGATACATTTGAATATTTCCCAAAGTCAAATTTATTTTTTGTAGATGAGCTAATATGTAGATTGGGAGTAGTAAGTTTTTCTTCTTCAAAAGCTACTTTCACAGCATCTGTAACATTTAAACCCGCTGTTGTAGGGTCAGAAACTAACTCTTCTACGTTGTCAATAAAATTACCTGCTTTTGATAATAATTTATCATCCCTAAAGGCAAGTACCTTCATTTGGTTTCTTATAGGTAAACTTTTAAAGGATTGTAGGATGTATACATATTGTATACCATCGGCGTTATAGCTATCAGAGATAATATAATTTTCAAGATTTTTTTGTGTTAAACCAATTTCTTTATTATGACTCGTTACTAGAATTGTGGCAGCAGAATTATTTTTCTGTTGTGCTTTGGTCATTAACAAAGAGAATATGGTGAGAATAATTAGAAAAATTTTCTTCATGGTTATATGTTTTTTATAATTGCAATTTACATATTTTTTGTTAAAAAATTATGCTACTTGTATTAATGCTTTGAAAGAGCTTACAATGAAAAATAAATCACAGTAGAGATACTTTTTAATTATATTGTTTACTTAAATCAAAAGTTACTTTATTTTTTGTAACTATGCCACCTAACTCATACCTTACCTTATCCTCTCAAGTTTCGTGTATCACGAAACTATTTACTTTTATTAAGTACTAATGCAGAATATATTTTGATTTTTTTACATGGAGTGTAGGGTAAGCTTTTAAAGCACATTTGATTAAATAAATATACATTGTTTTTATTCTATTTCTTCGTATTGGTGTGTGGCAAATGCAACAACGAAGTAAAAATATTTGCAGAAATAAATCCAATCCAATGTGTTGGCGTATTTTCAGTAGGTGACCTAGCAACCAAAAGCAAGAATTTTAAATGCCCTCTAAAAAAACTACTTTTTTTAATAATACCCCCAACTCTTTTTTGCAAATACAGCCACTATTACCTACTTTTGCACCCTAAAATCACCCTTATTAAAAATAGTGGGTTACATATACAAATCAATAAAATAACACAAGTTCATGGTAGAAATTAAACCAGATGAAATATCAGCAATACTTCGTCAGCAATTAAGCAACTTTAATGCAGGTGCAAATTTAGAAGAGGTAGGTACAGTATTGCAAGTAGGTGATGGTATTGCTCGTGTATACGGGCTTAACAATGTACGCTCTGGTGAGCTTGTGGAGTTTGATAATGGCGTAAAAGCTATTGCCTTAAACTTAGAAGAAGACAATGTAGGTGTGGTACTAATGGGTGATAGCGGTGCAATACGAGAAGGTGATAAAGTAAAACGTACCAACCAAATTGCTTCTATAAAAGTAGGTGAAGGTATGTGCGGACGTGTAATAAATACTTTGGGTGAGCCAATAGATGGTAAAGGACCAATAAAAGGCGATTTGTATGAAATGCCTTTGGAAAGAAAAGCACCTGGTGTAATTTTTCGTGAGCCAGTTACGGAGCCCTTGCAAACAGGTATAAAAGCCATAGATGCTATGATACCTGTAGGGCGTGGGCAGCGAGAACTAATTATTGGTGATAGACAAACAGGAAAATCTGCTATTGCCATTGACACCATCATAAACCAAAAAGAATTTTTTGCGGCAGGAAAACCTGTTTATTGTATATATGTAGCTATTGGGCAAAAAGCATCTACTATTGCTGGTGTAATGAAAACATTGGAAGAAAACGGCGCAATGGCCTACACTACTATTGTGGCGGCATCAGCAGCTGACCCAGCTCCACTTCAATTCTACGCTCCGTTTGCGGGTGCAGCTATTGGGGAGTTTTTTAGAGATACCGGTCGTCCTGCATTAATAATTTATGATGATTTATCTAAGCAAGCCGTGGCTTACCGTGAGGTATCTTTATTGCTTCGTCGCCCTCCGGGTCGTGAGGCTTACCCTGGTGATGTATTTTACCTTCATAGTCGTTTATTAGAAAGAGCTGCTAAGGTTGTTTCTAAAGATGAAATTGCTCGTCAAATGAATGATTTGCCAGATTCTATTAAGCATTTGGTAAAAGGTGGTGGTTCATTAACCGCATTGCCTATTATTGAAACACAAGCGGGTGATGTATCTGCTTATATTCCTACCAACGTAATTTCAATTACTGACGGACAGATTTTCTTAGAGGGTAACTTATTTAATGCGGGTATTCGTCCTGCTATTAATGTGGGTATTTCTGTAAGCCGTGTGGGTGGTAATGCACAAATAAAATCAATGAAAAAAGTGGCTGGTACACTTAAGCTTGACCAAGCATTGTACCGAGAGCTTGAAGCGTTTTCTAAATTTGGTGGTGACCTTGATGCTGCTACAAAAAACGTAATAGACAAAGGTGCTCGTAATGTGGAGATTTTAAAACAACCACAGTACACCCCATATGCAGTAGAAAAACAAGTAGCTATTATTTACCTAGGTACACAAGGGTTATTAAGAAACGTATCTGTAAAAAAAGTAAAAGAATTTGAAGAGCATTTTTTAATGGAAATGAACAACAAATTGCCAGAAGTACTAACAGAATTTAAAAAAGGTGCTTTGCCAGAAGATGGTTTGAAGAAAATGGTAGAACTAGCAAATAGCATTATCCCACAGTACAAATAAATTTTTTTATAAAATATTAAAAAGTCGAAGCCTTATGCTTCGACTTTTTAATATGAAGTATTTAGCATCTACTCCAATATTTAACTACTACCTTACAGCTTGTCGGCAGACAAGTCCGTTATAATCCTTTTTGCACAAGGCAGCAATTCCGCATTTTTATTGTGAGTTCACTTTTATCTAGGTTAGGCTCTGCATTAAATCTTTTTCATATTTTATTCTTTGAAGTTTGGTGAAATATATGTTAGCCAAGGATTACCTTTTTTAGAATTAATTTATTATTATGTTCCATTTTAATACTGCTTATTAGAAATCAATATACAATTTTTGAAAAATTTTGTTCTTCACCAGCAAAAAAATAAATTTGCAAAATGACACCTGAAAGAATTGAACGAATAGAAACTATGCTTGCTAAACGCCAACCTAACATTACAGTAGTATTAGAAAATGTAAACGATCCACATAATATCTCAGCAGTAATGCGCACCTGCGATGCAGTAGGTATACAAGATATTTATGTACTTAACACAAAAATAGGAGCACATGAAACGTGGAGTGCAAAAGCAAGTAGCAGCGCAATGAACTGGCTTACTGTGCATCAGTTTACAACTTTAGAAGACTGTATGAAAGCATTAAGAAAAAATTTTGATAAAATTTATACTACACATTTAAGTAGTGATGCAATTGGGTTATACGAATTAAATTTAACAGAAAAAGTTGCACTCGTTTTTGGCAATGAGCATGATGGTTGTAGCTTAGAAATTATAGCAAAAGCAGATGGTAATTTTATTATTCCACAAGTGGGAATGATAAAGTCGTTAAATATTTCTGTAGCGTGTGCTGTAAGTGTATATGAAGCATTTAGGCAAAAAAAAGCAGCTGGGCATTACGATAGAATGCAACTAAATGTTGAAGTTGCAAATGAATTAATGCAAAAATGGAATGTGCCAAAATTTGAAAAAAGATTGGAGGCGAAAGCGCAACGTAAAACAAGATTTGAGTCAATAAAGAAAAGCAACTCCTAATATTTTGTAAAAATCATTATCTATACTTGGTATTTTAAGTACTTCCAAATTATTCATTAGTAAGTTTTATATTTTAAAGAAGCTATGCTTTATTTATAAATTCTATCAATTGCTGGTCTATACTTTTCCATTATTACTTTTCTTTTTAGTTTTAATGTAGGGGTAAGTTCGCCACTTTCTATTGACCATTCTTCTGGCAATAATTCAAACTTTTTTATTTGCTCCACATGATTAAAAAAATTATTAAACGACTCAATAAGCTCTTTATATAACGCCAATACTTTTGGGTTGTTTACAACATCGGCTTCGGTAGTATAAGCTATTTCTTTGCTCCGCATCCATTCTTTTAAATTTGGTATAGAAGGTACAATTAATGCGCCTACAAATTTTTGTTCTGCACCTACAATCATTATCTGCTCTACAAATGGAGACTCCTTCATTTTATTTTCTATAGGCTGCGGGGCTACATATTTGCCACCACTAGTTTTAAATAGTTCTTTTTTACGATCGGTTATTTTTAAAAATCTATTGTCTTCAAAAACGCCAATATCTCCAGTAAGCAACCATCCATCTACCAATGTTTCGGCTGTAAGATCAGCTCTTTTATAATAGCCCATCATTACACTTGGTCCTTTCACACATATTTCTCCATCATCTGCTAGGCGTACTTCTTGTCCATGTATTACTGGGCCAACAGTACCAAATTTTGTTCCTCCTTTTTCTTTTCTATTTACACTTATTACTGGGCTATTTTCTGTAGGGCCATAGCCCTCATAAATAGGAATACGAGCAGCTGTAAAAATTCTTATAAGCTTTACTTGGCAAGCTGCACCACCAGTTATTATTCCTACAATATTATTTCCTAAAGCCTCTCTCCATTTACTAAAAATAAGTTTATTTGCTAACGCTAATTGCAAGTTATACCAAAGCCCACCACTTTTTCGGTTATCATATTTATCTGCTAGTGTAACCGCCCAATAAAATAATTGCTTTTTTACGCCAGTTAATTCTGCACCCTTTGCCATTATCTTTTCATACACTTTTTCTAGTAACCTAGGTACTGTGCAAAAAATTGTAGGCTTTACTTCTTTAAGGTTTTCACCAATAGTTTCCATGCTCTCTGCAAAATATATAGAGTGTGCTGTATATATAAAAATATAACAAACATGGCGCTCAAAAATATGATTTAAGGGTAAAAAACTTAATGAGCGACCATTAATATTATCTTCAAAAGGAAAACTCTTTACACCATTAATTACATTGGTTACAATATTTTTATGACTGAGCATAACACCTTTTGGCAAACCTGTGGTACCAGATGTATAAATTATAGTAGCACAATGCTCAGGCAGAATACTATTTTTAATTTGCTGCATTATTGCTATATCTTCCTCTGTAATATTTTCTAATAATTTTTTCCAAAATCTATAATCAGTTCCTTCATCAAAATTAAAACTACCAAGCAATGTAGGCACTCTACTCTCAATTGATTTCACTTTTTCTAATATTTCACTTCCTCCAAAGAAAGCGTACTTTATGGTAGCGTCATTAAAAATAAATTCAAGTTCACTTACATTTGTAGTTGGGTATATTGGGCAAAGTATTGCACCAATTTGCTGGCATGCTAAATCAAGTATTAACCATTCAGACCTATTTTTAGAAATAACAGCAATTTTATCTTGTTGCTCAACTGTCATATCATTTCCACTAATGCCAAGTTTTAATAGTCCCGCACTCAATTTATTTACAGTATTCACCACATCTTGCGTGCTTAATGGCAGCCATGTATTATTTACTTTATCTGTAAATAAATCAGTCTTGGGAAAATTATCTAACTGGTGTTGTAAAAAATCAAATAATCTTGTTGGGGTTTTCATATAAGTAAATATTTTTTCTTACAAGTAGTTTTATTAAATAACAAGATATATAAAAAAAGCTATGAAAATTTACCAAAATATTATTTTTTAAAAATTGCTCAACATCTGTAGTCTTTAGTTATAGCTCCCTTTTCTTTTATCTTTGCAAAATGGGAGAGAAAAAAAACATTAGAGATTTTGACCTAAATGGATTGAAAGAATATTTTGAAACCATTGGTGACAAACGCTTTCGTGCAATGCAAGCCTATGAATGGCTTTGGAAAAAAAATGCCCGCAGTTTTGATGATATGAGCAATCTTTCTTTGGAATTGAGAGCAAAATTACATGAAGAATTTATACTACCTGCTTTGTCAATAGACACTACACAACACAGCAATGATGGCACTTTTAAAAGTCGATTTAAAACTTTTGATGGGCATTTGATAGAAGGAGTATTAATACCTACAGAAAAAAGATATACGGCTTGTGTATCTAGCCAAGTGGGTTGTAGCCTTACATGCGCATTTTGCGCTACAGGTAAAATGGATAGAAAACGAAACCTAAGTTTTGATGAAATATATGACCAAGTAGCTATACTAAATGAGCAGTGCCAAGAAAAATACCAAAAAAACCTTAGCAATATTGTATACATGGGCATGGGTGAGCCATTGCTTAATTATAAAAATGTTTTAAAATCTATTGATAAAATTACCGCTTCGGATTGTATGAACATGAGTCCAAATCGTATAACTGTTTCTACAGCTGGTGTATCTAAAATGATACGCCAATTAGGAGATGACCAAGTGCGCTTTAACCTAGCAGTTTCGCTACATGCCCCTACAGATGGGCAACGTACGGAGATAATGCCCATAAATGAAAGCAACAATTTAAAAATTTTAATAGAGTCACTGCAATATTTTCATTTAAAAACAAAAAATGAAATTACGCTAGAGTATATTTTGTTTAGCAACATAAATGATTCGTTAGTAGATGCAGAAAACCTTGTAAAAATATATAAGCAAGTGCCTACACATCTTATAAATGTAATAGAATACAACCCCATAGCTGGTGTTAGTTTTGTAAAACCAGATGAAGAAAGAACTAATGCATTTACAGATTATTTAATAAAACACAGAATAAATGTGAGGGTACGCCGAAGCAGAGGAAAAGACATAGATGCGGCATGTGGGCAATTGGCAAATAAGGGGAATTAAGTTAATTTCAAAATATTAAATGCAAGTATTAATTACAATATCAATTATCTTATTTATTCTTTATGCTATATTAATTATCTATTACAGATTTGCATTCGCATCCATACCAATAATTAAGCAATCAAATAATAAAATAATTAACCAATCAACTAAACTTTCTATAATAATCCCCGCCCGTAACGAAGAACAAAATATAGAAAACTGCTTACAATCTATTTTACAAAATAATTACCCATCACATTTATTTGAAATAATTGTAGTAGATGACCACTCAGAAGATTATACAGCAAATATTGTAAGAAAATATGAACAACAAAATGTAAAATTAATTTCATTAAATAATTTTGTAACAGAAAAAATAAATTCTTACAAAAAGAAAGCTATAGAAGTAGCCATAGCACAAGCTAATGGCACACTAATTATTACAACCGATGCGGATTGTATTGTTCCCAATACTTGGCTTAAAACTATTGCAACATTTTACGAAGAAAAGAAACCTGCATTCATTGCTTCACCTGTTTTAATAGATATTGGTTGGAGTTTAATACAAGTTTTTCAGTCGATAGATTTTATGACTCTCCAAGGCATAACCGCAGCTGTAGTACACAAAAAAAAAATGACCATGTGCAATGGGGCAAATATGGCGTATGAAAAAAATGCCTTTTACGAAGTGGGTGGCTTTACTGGCATAGATAATATTGCAAGTGGTGATGATATGCTATTAATGCATAAAATTTATAAGCGTTATCCAGATAGGGTATTATTTTTAAAATCGAACAATGCTATTGTAAAAACTGAGCCAGTAAAAACAATCAAACAATTTTTTAACCAAAGAATACGCTGGGCAAGCAAGGCAGATAAATACGATGATAAAAGAATATTACCCGTGCTTATTTTAGTATATTTTTTTAATATGATGATGCTAGGGCTTCCTATTATTTGTTTTTTCAATAATGCTCAATATTCAATACTCAATGTACAATATACAATGTTTGGTTTTTGGTTATGGATGCTACTTTTAAAAATAGTAGCTGAATTGATTTTTCTGTTTCCAGTGGCTTCATTTTTTAAAAAGAAAAGTATGCTGTGGTTTTTTCCATTTTTGCAACCCTTTCATATTTGCTACACCATTATAGCTGGTTGGTTGGGTAAATTTGGCAAATACACTTGGAAGGAGCGGATTGTTAATTAGCAAGCTAAATCCCCCATGGGGAATTTTTAGTTACTGTAAGTGGAAACAGCTTTTATAAATGTTGAGTAAAATATTTTACTGTATAGAATAAGCATTTTCATTTTTAAAACTTTTCATAATTACTTAGCGGTACACAAAATGATTTTTCAATTACACGATACCGATATTATTTTCCCTAATACCAGCTTTGCAGAACCTGATGGGTTACTAGCTATTGGTGGAGACCTTAGCGTGGAAAGGCTTTTAATGGCTTACCGCAGTGGTATTTTTCCATGGTATAGCTATGATGAACCCATTTGCTGGTATGCACCACATGAGCGATGTGTAATTTTTCCTGAAAAAATTTTTGTAAGTAAAAGCATGCAACAGGTTATAAATAAAAAAATATTTACCATTACTACCAATACTGTTTTTAAAAAAATAATACAGCACTGTGCCGATGCTAATAGAAAAGACCAAGATGGCACATGGATAACCAACGAAATGGAAAATGCTTATATAAACTTACATAAAATTGGTGTAGCAAAAAGTATAGAGGTTTGGCAAAATAATGAACTTGTTGGTGGCTTATATGGTCTTGAAATAAATAATATTTTTTGTGGCGAAAGTATGTTTAGTAAAGTAAGCAATGCCTCTAAGCAGCATTGATATGGCTTTGTAAAAACAAACAATACAAATTAATAGATTGCCAATTAAAAACTGAGCATCTTTTAAGTATGGGTGCGGAAATGATAGTACAACAGGTTTATCTAAATTTACTAAACGAATAATTCTTTAATCTAAATTTTTAAAGTCTTTATATTTAAATATTGATTTTAGCTTTGTAAAATGTTGCGTATATTTAAATATAAAAAATTTAAATGAAATTTATACTACTACTTCCCTTTACACTTTTAGTTTTACGAGGATTTTCACAAAAAGAAAATTTACAAACAAAAGCTTTACTTGCTGCCAATAAAATAGAGCAAAAAATTATAGAGTGGCGCAGAGATTTTCATGCAAACCCAGAGCTAGGTAATAGAGAATTTCGCACAGCAGAAATTGTAGCCAAACATTTAAAATTGATAGGCATAGAAGTAAAAACGGGTGTAGGCAAAACAGGTGTAGTAGGGGTTTTAAAGGGAGCTTTGCCTGGTCCTGTTATTGCACTTCGTGCAGATATGGACGCATTACCAATAACTGAAAAATTACCCTTAGCCTTTGCTTCAAAAATTACAACAAATTATAATGGTAAAGAAAGTGGCGTAATGCATGCATGCGGGCACGATGCACACACTGCTATATTAATGGGTGTAGCAGAAATATTAGCTGGTATGAGAAAAGATTTACGAGGGACAGTAAAATTTATTTTTCAACCTGCAGAAGAAGGCGCTCCAGAAGGAGAAGAAAATGGTGCAAAATTGATGATTAAAGAAGGGGTAATGGAAAACCCAAAAGTAGATGTAATATTTGGATTGCATGTATCTGCTGAAACCAATGTGGGTCAAATTTCTTACAAGCCTGCTGGCTTTATGGCAAGCGCAAGCGATATGAAAATAGTTATTTCTGGGAAGGGTGCACACGGTGCTTCTCCATGGATGGGTGTTGACCCTATTGTAACTTCAGCACAAATTATAAATAATTTACAAACTGTTATTAGTAGAAATTTAAAATTAATAGACAATGCAGCGATTGTAACTATTGGTGCAATTAATGGAGGTAATCGTTCAAATATTATTCCAGAAAAAGTAGAAATGCTTGGTACAGTAAGAACATTTACAGCTGATGATGAAAAAATGATTTTTGAAAGAATAAGAACTATTGCTACAAAGACTGCAGAATCAAACGGTGCAATTGCTGAAGTAATTTTGCCATATACATTTAGTTATCCAGTTACTTTTAATGATATTAGTTTGGTACAAAAAATGTTGCCGACTTTAATACGTACAACTGGTGAAGGAAAAACAGTTTTAGTATCTGCTATAACGGGTGCTGAAGACTTTAGTTTTTTTCAGCAAAAAGTGCCTGGCTTTTTCTTTCAACTTGGTTCCAAACCTTTAAATGCAAAGGCTACAAGCCATCATACAGCAGATTTCTTTTTAGATGAAAGTAGTTTTAAACTTGGTGTAAATGCATTTACAAATTTGGTACTTGATTATATGGATATGAATAAATAAAAATTATGGAAGAATTAATAAATAAAATAGTAAATACCGCTGGTATTTCGGCAGAACAAGCGGGAAAGACTCTTGATTGTGTAAAGGATTATGTAAAAGAAAAATTTCCGATGATGGCAGGTGCTGTAGATAAATTATTTGAAGGCGGAGCGAAGAAGGAAGAGGAGGATTATTTGTAGGAGTGGAAAAGTATTACCAATTTTTTAATTTCATACTTTCAATTTCTTTAAAATGTTTGTCAATAATTACAACAATTAATTTATGGTACTTTGCAGCTTACAGCAAGTGTTTGTGGAGATTGGAAATCAATATTTCTTTTGCCCGAACCAAAGCTGAGATATGCACAAATACTTATTGTTATTCCGTCTGCCCCACTTTTGACAAACACTTTTTTGTGTGTTCGTTATTACTATTCGGCTATTTTTCCTTCATATTTTGGGTCAAAGTCCACAATCCACTCAAAGCCAAATTTGTCTCTCAACATTCCAAAATATGAACCCCAAGGACTGTCGGCAATTGGAAATTCAATTTGCCCACCTGCTGAAAGTCCATTAAATAAATTGTCTGCTTCTTCTTTACTTTCTGCACTAATTGAGATTTTGCTTCTATTCTCTTTTTCGTTGTGTTTGCCTATATGTTCTGGTGTGTCACTTGCCATTAAAATACTGTGTTTGCCAATTGGTAAAGCAATGTGCATTATTTTGTCTGCTTCGTTTTCAGAAATTGGATATTCAGCCGAAGCCATATCTTTAAAACGTGAAATCATTGCAAACTCTCCACCAAAAACTGATTTGTAAAAGTTAAATGCTTCTTCTGCATTTCCGCTAAAATGCAAGTATGGATTAATTTGTGCCATAATTTTATATTTTAAG
>JANXOQ010000012.1 GCA_025357775.1 Ferruginibacter sp.
TTTCTATTAACTACTTACCAAAAACACAACCATTTCTAATACTAACGAATCCTAAATTCAAGCTAAACCCACACAATGGAAGTAACTTTTTATAAATATCAAGGTACAGGAAATGATTTTATTTTATTTGACAATAGAAAAAATGATATATCACTAACAGAAAAACAAGTAAAAAAACTATGTGATAGAAAATTTGGGATAGGTGCTGACGGGCTTATTCTACTATGCATAAAAGAAGGCTACGATTTTGAAATGATTTATTATAATGCCAATGGCACCGTATCTAGTATGTGTGGCAATGGAGGCAGGTGCATGGTACGCTTTGCACATGATATTGGCATACATAAAAATTTGTACAACTTTTTAGCTGTAGATGGAGTACACGAAGCAGAAATAACTACAGAAAATATTATTAGATTAAAAATGCAAGATGTTACAAAAATAGAACATCATTTTTCTCATGCTATTTTGAATACTGGTTCGCCACATTATGTAAAATTTTGTACCAATGTAAGAAAAATGAATGTGGAAGCAGAAGGACAAGAAATTAGATATAATGATGAATTTACAGGCGAGGGTATAAATGTAAATTTTGTAGAAAATACAGGCTCATATAGCATATACGTTCGTACTTATGAGCGTGGCGTGGAAGCAGAAACTCTAAGCTGTGGCACTGGTGTAACAGCCTCAGCCCTTGTAAGCGCACACAATGAACATGGTTTTAACGAAGTGGCTGTACAAACAAATGGTGGAAAACTAAGTGTTGAATTTAATAAAATAGATGAAAACAATTTTACCCAAATATACCTTTGTGGTGAAGCTACTTTTGTATTTAAAGGCATAATAAATTTATGATAACGATAAGAGTATATGGAATTTTAATAAACGATGCCAAAGAAGTATTGGTAAGTGATGAATTGATAAGGGGAATGAACATTACTAAATTTTGTGGTGGTGGATTGGAGCAAGGTGAGGGCACAAGAGATTGCCTAAAAAGAGAGTTTAAAGAAGAAATGAATTTAGAGGTTTCGGTAGAAGAACATTTTTACACTACGGATTATTTTCAGCCGTCTGCTTTTAAAAATGGCGATCAAATATTATCTATTTATTACAAAGTAAAACCACAAGAGTTAATTACTGTAAAGCTTTCTAGTACTGAGTTTGATTTTGATGAGGAGCAAATAAAAAAGTATGAATCTACAAAGCAAATAGAAAATTTTAGGTTTGTACCGATTAGTAACTTTGGAGAAGAATGTATGACATTGCCAATTGATAAATTAGTAGCTCAAAAAATTATAGAGGAATATTACCAAACACAATTTTTAAAATAATATCATCTTTATTTATAAAATTGTCTTAAAGGTTATGCTAACATCTTATGTAGAATTTTACTGTCAGAAATAATGTTTGAAATTAATTATTTTTCATTTCGGTAAATAAAAGTTCTATCAGTCATAAGCCGGATTCTGTTTTCGTAGCTGTAAAGCTACGAAGGCCATCATTTATCTTGTTGCAACATTACTGTTACAATCTTGCTGCCTACCCTTCTCTACTCTCACCTAAATGAGAAGCCAACGAGCCGCCAGCTTTTTCCTTTCAAAAAACTAGAGGTATATGTGGCATTACAGCATGCAAAGTTTACCCATCTGCACTATTACTAGCACAAACCGTGAGCTTTTACCTCACATTTTCACCCTTACTATGCTTGCGCATAGCGGTCATTTTCTGTGGCACTCGTTCTTATTTTTGTCTTGCTAAGCTTGTATAAGTATAACAATAAAAAACAGCCAGCCATTAACTGGTGCATTGCCCTGTGCTGTCCGGACTTTCCTCTTCGCATAAATACGAAGCGATAGCCGACTGATAGAAATACAAAAATATGGTTGTTTTGTGGGATAGTGGAAAAACGTTTGAAATCCTTTTTTTAGCTATTAATTTTAATAGGATTGTTTTACATTTGTTTGATAAAAGAGAGAAAATAATATATACAGATAATGTGAGTAACATTATTATTATAGCCTTAACTGTTTTTCGTTTGGACAAAAAATAAAATTTAATTTCATCAAAAAATAATCCCAATACTCAATATTAATATCTATGAATAAAATAACTATGCAAAACGGAATATTAACAGTTCCTAATAACCCAACAATACCATTTATAGAAGGAGATGGAATAGGGTCAGATATATGGGCTGCAAGTGTAAGAGTTTTTGATGCTGCAATACTTAAAGCTTATGGCGGTGAAAAGAAAATAGAATGGATGAAAGTATTGGCTGGTGAAGAAGCATTTAAATCATCTGGTAGTTGGATGCCAGAGGAAACAATGAATGCGTTTAAAGAATATTTATTGAGTATAAAAGGACCACTTACAACGCCTGTTGGTGGTGGTATCCGTAGCTTAAATGTGGCACTTAGGCAAGAGTTAGATTTGTACGTATGCCTGCGCCCTGTAAAATATTTTGAAGGTACACCAAGCCCAATGTGGCAGCCAGAGAAAGTGAGTATGACTATTTTTAGAGAAAATACAGAAGATATTTATGCAGGCATAGAGTTTATGACTGGCACACCTGAAGCTACTAAATTATTAAACTTTTTGGTAGATGAAATGGGGGTGAAAGCATTTCGTTTTCCAGATACAACTTCGCTTGGCATAAAACCAGTAAGTAAAGATGGCAGTGAAAGATTAATACGTGCTGCTATAAAATTTGCAATAGCACAAAAAAAGCCGAGTGTAACACTTGTACATAAAGGTAATATAATGAAGTACACAGAAGGTGCTTTTAAAAACTGGGGGTATGAGCTAGCAGAAAGAGAATTTGGAGGACAAGTGTATACTTGGCAACAATGGGAAAAAACCAAAAAAGAAAGTGGTGAAGCAGTGGCAAATGAAGAAATGAAAATAAGTGCGGTGGGTGGTAAAGTAATTATTAAAGATGCCATTGCAGATAACTTTTTACAACAAGCAATGCTAGCCCCTCAAGAATATTCTGTTATAGCTACTTTAAATTTGAATGGAGATTACATTTCTGATGCTTTGGCAGCACAAGTAGGTGGCATTGGTATTGCACCAGGCGCCAATATCAATTACCTTACTGGGCATGCAGTGTTTGAAGCTACACATGGCACAGCACCTAGATTTGCTAATACAAATACTATGAACCCATCTTCTGTAATACTAAGTGGGGTAATGATGTTAGAATATATGGGTTGGAGAGATGCCGCTGATATGATAACAAATGCTGTGGGTAAAGCTATTAGAAATAAAACAGTAACTATAGACTTTTATAACTTAATGAAAGAAGCAACACTTTTAAAAACAAGTGAGTTTGCGGATGAGATAATTAAGAATTTGTAGATATAAGTATATTATAAAATATTATTTTTTACTTACAGTGTCTAAATTATAGGGTCTTCATTTTTAACCTTTATTTACTTCACTCGTAAAATGAAAAGTAATGTCTTGATTATTAGAAATCTCGGTGTTTAAAAACCATTCGCTTTGTGCTAGGTAAACTACATTACCATCTTTGTCTTCGGCAATATTCGCTTGCTTATATTTCGTAAAATCTTCTAATTTTTTAGGGTCTTTAGCCGTAAGCCAACATGCTTTAAAAAATGGCAATGAATTCATTTGTACAGATGCACCATACTCTTGTAATAAGCGATATTGTATCACTTCAAATTGTAAATCTCCCACACAGCCAATTATTTTTTTATTGCCACCAAACTGTGTAAATAATTGTGCTACACCTTCATCAGTCAGCTGGTTTAAGCCTTTCTCCAATTGCTTTGTTTTCATTGGGTCTTTGTTTACAACTTCTTTAAATATCTCTGGTGAAAAACTTGGTATACCCGTAAAATAAAAATTTTCTCCCTCGGTAAGCGTATCTCCAATTTTAAAATTTCCTGTATCAAACAAACCGACTACATCGCCTGGGTATGCCTCTTCAATTACATCTTTTTGGCGTGCCAAAAAACTGTAAGGGTTTGTAAAACGCACTTCTTTTTCAAGCCTTACATGGTTGTAATAAGTATGGCGTGCAAACCTGCCGCTGCATACACGTAGAAAGGCAATTCTATCTCTGTGCTTAGGGTCAAGATTTGCATGTATTTTAAAAATAAAACCACTAAATTTTTCTTCCGCAGGCAATACATCTCTTGTGGTTGTATGGCGTGGGCGTGGCGTGGGTGCTATACGTACGAAAGTATCTAGCATTTCTTTTACCCCAAAATTGTTTACAGCACTACCAAAAAATACAGGTGCTACATTACCATTTAGGTAGTCCTCATTGTTCAATTCTCCATACACACCATCTATCAATTCTACATCTTCTCTTAGTGTATTAGCATCTGCAATACCTACCTTTTTATCTAAAATTCCATCTGTTAAATCAGTAATTTCTACTACTGTTTCATCATTAGCTTTTGTACCTGCGGTAAATAATACCAAACTTTTTTTATGTAAATCGTACACACCTTTAAAATCTTTACCACTGTTTATTGGCACTGTCATTGGGTGTAATTGTATTTTTAATTCGTTTTCTATTTCTTCTAATAAGTCAAATCTGTTTTTACCATCTCTATCCATTTTGTTTATGAAAACTATTACAGGCGTTTTGCGCATGGCTATTACTTCCATTAAACGCCTTGTTTGTGGCTCTACTCCATTTACAGAGTCAATTACTAGTACAACACTATCTACCGCTGTTAATGTACGAAAAGTATCTTCTGCAAAGTCTTTATGCCCTGGCGTATCTAGTAAGTTTATTAAATGACCATCATACTCAAAAGTCATAACAGAGGTAGCAACAGAAATACCACGCTGCCTTTCTATCTCCATAAAATCAGACGTAGCATGTTTTTTTATTTTATTGCTTTTTACTGCGCCAGCAGTTTGTATGGCGCCTCCAAATAAAAGAAATTTCTCTGTAAGTGTCGTCTTTCCTGCATCGGGGTGAGAAATGATGGCGAATGTTTTTCTTTTATTTATTTCTGCTGAATACTTCATGGCTTTTTTTTGCGTGTGCAAAGGTAAGCAATGAAGCACAAAGGGCAAAAGTAGGTAAGTGTAAAAGAATTAAAATAAGTGTAGTCTACAATGTAAACCCTAGATTCACCAAAATATTACTGTAATTCCATTTATAGTTATGAAGCACAAAATTTTCTTCAAAAGGATTGTAAGGGTTTACAGGTTGTAAATATTCTTTGGTTGTAAAACTATAATTGGTAAAATTGAAGCCAGCACTCAAAAAAAAGCTATTCCTTTTTACTTTCCATCGTATACCTGAGCCAAATTGAAAGTTAAAACCATTTTTTTTACCCACATATTCAAATGGACTAATTTTTGATGCCAAAGTAAGAGTGTTTTTAGGTATTGCTAAACCCGGTTTTGCAAAAAAGAAAAGTGCATTGTTTTTTGTATCAATACTTTTTTCAAAATATGCATTTATAACATCAACTTTTGTATCTAGGTCTAATAATAAAAAGCTGTATCCTACACCAATTTTAGAATTATGTTTAAAATTTTTTCCAACATCAAAACTTAAGGCATTACCTCTTTTTTTTATACTGTGCAATAAAGAAATATTTGTACTGAACCAATAATCATTAATCCAGTTTTTCTTTTTTTGTGCTTCGCAAAAATTTGGTAACAATAAAGCTATTAAAAAAATATATTTCATTATTGTACTATTGAAATTTTACTTAACAATACAGGGCTGCTACTATTAGTTATATTATATTGATACATTCCATCCTTTGCTATTAATAATGCTATTTCGTTATTCATAATTACATCAAAGGCATTAATATTTGATACTGTATTTTGTAGTATTAAATTATTACCTGCACTAGCATTGTAAAGTTTGAAACCAGCTTTGCCATCGCATATACCTAATTTGTTGTTATAAATTCCAAGCCCAAAAGGATTTTCTAATTGGTAGTTTTTTATTAAAACTGGTTGATTAAGATTTGAGATATCCAACACATCTAAAATGTTTCTATTACCACCACAGGGTCCGCTAGCACGTACGGTTACATAAGCAATATTATTTTGTGCAACTACTGGGTCGCATCCTCTCCAATGTGAAAATGAACTTAGGTATACAGGTACCGCTGGGTCTGTAAGAGCATAAATAAACATACCAATTGGGCTACCTACTAGTAATGAATTATTAAAACCATACAAGGTTTCAATTTCACCAGTACTTATAATTGGTTTTACTAATGGGTTGTTTACATTAGTTATATCTATTGGAGTTATGCTATATCTATTTGCTACATACAAATAATTATTTACTGTAGCAAATCTTGACAGAGAGCCAGCTTGACCATTTATACCACCCAAAGATTTTGTTGGAGAAGATGCTGCGGTTGCAGATAATAAAAATACATTTCCGTTATTCATTCTAAAATTACCACTGCTATTGCAATCCATTTCCATTTTTTCCATTTTCTTATCAAAAGATACAATAATTCCTTTATTTAGATCGTCAGCTAATCCATAGTTATATTGTCTAAATGGCAATGCATTTTCCGTTCTTTTTACTAGCTGAATATTTGCTGGATTACTTATATTAAAAGTGAGTAAGTCCACATAATTATCTACCAATAAAAAGTTACCCTTTGCTATCATATCCATATTGCCAGGTATACTTACAAAAGCAATACGCTGTGGGTTTGTAGGGTTTGTGTTATCAATAATGTGAAAACCTTTATCCACTTCATTCATAAAAATATAGTTTCCTTTCACAAAAATTTTACCGTTGCTAGTTAATGCCTTTGCAGGTTGTATGTTTACTGTACGAAGGCTGGCCATAGAAGCATATATGGGTGTGTAAGTAATACCATCATAAATTTCTGTACAGTTTTCTTTTGTAC
>JANXOQ010000065.1 GCA_025357775.1 Ferruginibacter sp.
CAGAAAGCCGATATTAAAATTAAAATCTTAAAATGAATTTTTAGATTTCATGAACTAAGCAAAAACGATGGGATTAAAACTAGATTTATTAAGAAAGGTATTAAAGTTTATTACAAAAATAGAATTAAAGCAACCTATAAATGAGGTTACGAAAAAAGTTGTGCCTCCTCAAGCTCCAAAAACCAAAGTTTACATTCCACAAGTTGCTTATGATAAAGCAACCAAAATGTATTCATGGGTAAACCCTAGTGGCAATACCATTTATTGGAAGAGATACGAGCAAAAATCAATTTCTCAATTAGTAGAAGAATTATCTAAAAAAATTGCAACAGAAAAGTCGGGAGACCAACTAAAAGGGTTAGAATCAGAGAGAATGATATTAAATTTATTAGGGAGAAAATTACCGCAATCAGAAATATTAGGTGTTGGAACAGAGTTTTTAATTAAAGATGGTAATCTTAAAAGCAGAGTTGGAGAGATAGACATTGCTACCTCTTTATTTAATGTAGAAGTAAAAGCTTCCTTAGTGAGCCTAAAGAGAAAGCAACTTCAAATAATTAGTAATCCTAAAGATCCTCGTTTTCATAATTATAATTATAAACCTACTATCGTAATCATTACAGACCCTAATATTAAATTTAAAGATATTTGGGGGTCAGGAGCAAATGGTCTTAGAACTGATAGAGTAAAATTGGCTTTTAGGAATGGAATTTATACCATCACGTCAGATAAGGAAGGCATGGCTATGTTAGACAAGTTAATAGCAAATAGGCATTTGTTAAAATTTAAACCTACGCATCCAAGTAGTTTTAAACTTTATGAGATTCCTAAAGCAACTTCAATAACTCCTTCAAATACAAACAGAAAGCCGATATTAAAATTAAAATCTTAAAATGAATTTTAAGATTTCATGAACTAAGCAAAAACGATGGGATTTAAACTAGATTTAATAAAAAAGTTGCTAAAATTTATAACAAAAACAGAAATTAAACAACCAATTAAAGAGGTTACGAAAAAAATTGTGCCTCCTCAACCTCCAAAAACCAAAGTTTATATACCGCCAGTTGCTTATGATAAATCAACCAACATGTATTCATGGGTAAACCCCAGTGGCAATACTATTTATTGGCAGAGATACGAGCAGAAATCAATTTCTCATTTAATGACAGAATTATCTAAAAAAATTGCTAGATCAAAATCTAAAGAAAACACTAGAGGGTTTGAATCAGAGAGAATGGTATTAGATATATTGGAAAAAAAAATGCCACATTCCGAAATATTAGGTGCAGGAATAGTATATTTTAGCAAGAAAGAAAAGCTACAGAATTTAAGAGGGGATATTGACATTGCCACTTCTTTTTTTAATGTAGAAGTAAAGGCTTCCTTAGGAGTACTGAAGCTAAAACAGCTTACTAATGATCCTAAAAGCTTTGATTTTTATAATTATAATTACAAACCAACTGTTGTTATAATTACTAATCCTAACGACAAATTTAAACATTTATGGGGACCTGAGGCTGATGTAAATAAAGCTGAGTTGGTAAAAACAGCCCTAAAAAACGGAATATATATTGTAACAGCGGATGAGGAAGGCATGGCTATGTTAGACAAGTTGATAGCAAATAGGCATTTG
>JANXOQ010000100.1 GCA_025357775.1 Ferruginibacter sp.
TCATGAAAAAATTATTACTATTAGTTTCTATTTCTTGTGGATTTGCAGTAACCACTTTTGCTCAAAAATCAGCAAAATCATCTTCATCACTTCAACAAAAAGCTTTACAAGAAAAGCAATTAGCAGATAAATTGGCTAATCAAAAAAAAATAGAAGCCAAAAAATTATCTGTAACTAGTGAGCAAGAAAGAAGTAATGCAGCAGCACTATCAAATGCAAGTCTGAATAATACTTCAAAAAAATAATTGTATTTGAAATTTATTAATACAAACTTTTTAAAAAAAAAAAAAAAATATGAATTTAAACATTACATTAATCAAACAAGTTGTAGCAACACAAAAAAAACTTTTTGTTTTTGCAATTACTCTTGTATTCTTTTTTTCTGCGTATGCACAAACTTACACCAATGGAAACCTTGGTACTGGTACAGTAAATAAAGCAGGTGTAGCGGCACCAGCTGGCATACAATGGCATGAAATGCAAAATAACATTGGTGACAATACAGTTGCCAACTCTGCATTGGCTTTTAATATGAGTGGAGCTTTTCATGTTTCTGATAATTTTACTGTTCCAGTAGGTCAAACTTGGACAATAACAGGAGCTTCTTTTTATGGAATACAAGTTGCGGCTAGCCCAGTAACTGCTGTAGGCGTTGTAATAAGAAATGGTAGCCCACTAGCTGGCGGTACTATTGTATTTGGTAGTTTAGCTACAAATTATTATACTACAACAGCTGCTGCAAATGCAAGAGTTATCACTAGCTCTGCAAACCCTGCAAATGCAGCGTGGGCTGGTAGTCCCTTAAATGTTTCAGAAATTAATACCGCTTTTTCTACTGTGCTTACTGCGGGTACTTATTGGATAAACTGGCAAGTAGCCTCTACAAATCCATATTACAATGTGTTTAGTCAGATTGCAGGTGCTAGATCACAACCTTCAAACAATGCCTTATTAAATAACGGGGGTACTTGGGGAGCGCTTACCGATGCAGGTGTACCTGCAGGTGCTGTAGTGCCGATGGATTTATGTTTTAAAATTAATTATACAGTTACTGGTGCTACGGCTTGCTCAACACCAGCAATTGATACCGCACTATCTACATTATCTGCTCGTTGTCCTGGTTTACCATTCAATTTATCATTGAAAAATGGCACCTCAGGTGCAGGGGTTACCTATCAATGGCAATCTTCTAATACAGCAACTGGCCCTTGGAATAATATTATAGGAGCTACAATGCCAACTTTAACTTATAGCTTATCGGCAACTACTTTTTACAGATGTAATGTAACCTGTGGAGCTACTACGGTACCATCAAGAGCTATTCAAGTAACTGCCTCTACAGGTTGTTATTGTGTACCAACTGCTATTGATTGTACACTTGATGATAGAATTGCCAGTGTTACATTTGGTACTTTAACAAATACATCTGGTTTAACTTGTACAGGTGGGTATTCAAATTATACAACTCCTCCAACAACAGTACCTAATATTATACAAGGTGCCACAATTCCTATTTCTGTGACAGTTGGTCCGGGAGGCACTGAGCATGTGGGAGTTTGGATTGACTATAACCAAAATGGAACATTTGAGCCTACCGAGTTTCAATATTTAGGTTCTACAACTGGAACTATAAATGGAAATATAAATATTCCTACAACTGCATTACTTGGTACAACGAGAATGAGGCTAAGAGTACAATGGAATGCAATTGTAACTGCAACTATGCCATGCTCACAAAGTGGTGCTTATGGCGAAGTAGAAGATTACAATATAAATATAGTACCCTGTATACCAGTAACATTTACAGCACAGCCTTTAGCAACAACAACTGCTTTGTGTGGTGGTAGTGCAACCATCAGTGTAGCCGCTACAGGTTCATTGCCTGTGTATAACTGGCAGTATAAAACATCAGCTACTAGTGTTTGGCTAAATGTAACTGCTGCTGCTCCCTACAGCGGTACCAATACTAATATATTAACCATTAATCCTATCAATAGCTCATTTGTAGGTTATCAATATAGAGCTACTGTTTCAGGTGCATGCTCTGCTGTTGATTTCTCAAGCCCTAGCATTATAGCAATTACACCAATACCAGTAAGCATTACGCCAACTAGTGCAACAATTTGTGCAGGTGGAGTACAACAAATAACGATTAACAATATAGCATCTCCAAGCCCGGGAAGTGTAACTGTAAATTCTGCTACATTAAATTTAATCGCTACAGACAATAACCCTGTAGGCGTAAATAGTAGCTTAACCATCCCAGCATTACCAGCTGGTGCTGTGGTTACTGGAGCTAGAGTTAAATTGAATGTTGCTAGTACTTGGTTAGGGGATTTGAATGTTAATTTAAAAGCACCAAATGGTCAAATTTTAAATTTAAGTCATAACTTATCTGTAACCAATGGTAACGCAAACGGAGGAGGTAATTTTGTAAATACAGTAATTGGAACTGCATTTACAACTCCACTACATACAGCCGCTAGTCCAGATAACGACCATACAGGTAATTACAAAGCAGATGCAGGGACAATAACAGTAACTGGTATTACACCAAATATTACAGGGTTTATACCAACTACTTCATCATGGAATACTCTGCTTACAACACCTACTGGAACTTATACTATAGCTATTGCTGATATTTTCCCTGGAGGTGATGTTACGACTTTCCAAAACTGGTCATTAACCATTGATTATTTATTAGGAGCTCCAGGTACTGGTATTTTTAATGGTCCAACTGGTACAATATTTACAGATGCTGCTGCAACTACTGCCTATAATGGTACTAGTCCTATAAATACAGTATTTGTTAAACCAATTGCGGTTGGTGTAAATAATTATACTTTATCT
>JANXOQ010000105.1 GCA_025357775.1 Ferruginibacter sp.
TTTAAAAACTAAACTTGCAAGTTTATAATTTTTTAAAAAATTATTTTTTCAAAAATTTTCCTATAACCTTTAGGTTATTATAGTTTAAAAATATCTTCTTATAAAATTAAATTACAAAAATTATAATTAAGATTTTGTAAATTAGCAGTATCAAAAAATAATAAAAATAATGGAAAACAATTTAGCCGCAGTTGGCAAATGCCCCTTTACAAGTGGAATACTAAAACAAAGCGCAGGTGCACCGCCTACCAATAGAGATTGGTGGCCCAATCAATTAAAATTAAATATTCTTCGTCAGCATTCATCATTGACCAACCCAATGGATGAAAATTTTGATTATGCAAAAGAATTTAAAAGTTTGGATTTGGCTGTGTTAAAAAAGGATATTTATGATTTAATGACAACAAGCCAAGAATGGTGGCCTGCTGACTATGGTCATTATGGTCCATTTTTTATACGTATGGCATGGCATAGTGCTGGTACATATAGAATTGCGGATGGTAGAGGTGGTGCAGGTGCAGGACAACTTCGATTTGCTCCGCTTAATAGCTGGCCAGATAATACAAACTTAGACAAAGCCCGATTATTACTTTGGCCAATAAAACAAAAATATGGTAAGAAAATATCTTGGGCAGATTTGATGATACTTACAGGCAACTGTGCTTTAGAATCTATGGGGTTTAAAACATTTGGCTTTGCTGGTGGTAGGGTAGATGTATGGGAACCACAAGAAGATGTATACTGGGGTTCTGAAAAAACATGGCTTGCAAATGAGCGTTACACTGGTGAAAGAGAATTAGAAAATCCATTGGGTGCTGTGCAAATGGGCTTAATATACGTAAACCCACAAGGGCCTGATGGAAACCCAGACCCACTAGCTTCTGCAAGTGATATACGGGAAACATTTGGACGTATGGCTATGAATGATGAAGAAACGGTAGCTCTTACCGCTGGTGGGCATACATTTGGAAAAATGCATGGTGCTGCATCGGAAGATTATAAAGGTACAGAGCCTGCTGGCGCTAGTATTGAAGAACAAGGTACTGGTTGGAAAAGTAGCTACGGAACTGGGTATGGCGAAGATGCAATAACAAGTGGCTTAGAGGGTGCATGGACAACCACACCTACCAAATGGAGTAATAATTATTTTGAAAATTTATTTGGTTTTGAATGGGAATTGAAAAAAAGCCCAGCTGGTGCACATCAATGGAAACCAAAAAATGGTGGGGGAGAAGGTACAGTGCCTGATGCGCATAACCCTGCAAAAAGCCATGCGCCAGTAATGACAACTGCAGATATGGCTATGAGAGTAGACCCTGCATATGAAAAAATTTCAAGACGATTTTTTGAAAATCCTGCTGAGCTAGAAGATGCATTTGGAAGAGCTTGGTACAAACTTACACATAGAGATATGGGGCCAAGAGTACGTTACCTTGGTGCTGAAGTTCAACCAGAAATATTAATTTGGCAAGACCCTATACCTGAGGTTTCCCATTCTTTAATTGATGAAATTGATGTTTCTCTTTTAAAATCAAAAATTTTAAATGCAGGTTTATCCATTTCAGAGTTGATATCCACAGCATGGGCATCTGCATCTACTTTTAGAGGTAGTGATAAACGTGGTGGTGCTAATGGGGCTCGCATTAGATTAGCACCGCAAAAATATTGGGAAGTAAATAATCCTTCACAATTATCTAAAGTGCTAACTGTTTTAGAAGAAATACAAAATAAATTTAATGAAGCGCAGTCCGGTAAGCAGGTATCAATAGCAGATTTAATTGTACTAGCTGGTAATGCAGCAGTAGAAAAAGCAGCTGCAAATGCTGGTCATACTATAGTTATTCCATTTAATGCAGGGCGTACAGATGCTTCACAGATGCAAACTGATGTAGCATCATTTGCAGTGTTAGAACCTAAGGCAGATGCTTTTAGAAATTACTCAAGAAAACAATTTACCACCACAGAAGATATGTTGATAGACAAAGCACAATTGCTTACGCTTACAATTCCTGAAATGACGGTACTTATTGGTGGTATGCGCATGCTTGGTACAAATTTTGATAGTTCAAACCATGGTGTTTTTACGCATAAAATGGAAACGCTTACCAACGATTTTTTTGTAAATCTTATAGATTTTAATACCAAATGGCAACCAACAGATGCACACAAAGATGTTTTTGAAGGTAAAGACAGAAAAACAGATGAAACTAAATGGATGGGTTCAAGAGTAGATTTAATATTTGGTTCAAACAGTGAATTACGAGCTGTTGCAGAGGTATATGCTTGTGCAGATGCAGAAGAAAAATTTGTACATGATTTTGCAAAAGCTTGGAATAAAGTAATGGAATTAGATAGATTTGATTTAAAATAATCTTTTGTATTTATGAAAAAAGCTGGTCTTGTATTGATCAGCTTTTTTTTAGTTTATTTTTTTATTTTAATCAATATAAACTTTTTTAAAGCTAAAAAATTTTTGCATTAAAATCGGAATTAAAGAACCTGCGATAAACAAATATATTCTTAGAAAATTATTAAAAACTTAATACTGCTCTAATTCATTTGGGAAATCCATACTTTTTACATCTTTAATATAATGCTGCAAAGCACCTGTTATTTGCTCATGCATATTTAAATATTGGCGAAGAAAGCGAGGCTTAAATTCTGTATTTATCCCAAGCATATCATGCATTACAAGCACTTGCCCATCACATTTATTACCAGCTCCAATACCTATTGTTGGTATTTGTAAACTTGCAGATACCTCTGCAGCCAATGATGCAGGAATTTTTTCTAAAACTATTGCAAAGCAACCAGCCTCTTGCAAAAGCAATGCATCTTTTTTTAATTGTTGTGCTTCAATTTCTTCTATTGCACGTACCGTATAAGTACCAAATTTATAAATGCTTTGTGGTGTAAGCCCAAGATGCCCCATTACAGGAACACCACTATTTACAATGCGTTTTATAGATTCTACCTCTTGCTCACCACCCTCTAATTTTACTGAATGCCCGCCAGTTTCTTTCATTATTCGTATTGCATTATTTAAAGCTTCTTTACTATTGCCTTGGTATGAGCCAAATGGCATATCTACCACCACTAAACAACGATTTATACCTCGTACTACACTTTGTGCATGGTATATCATTTGCTCCATGGTTATAGGAAGTGTGGTTTCATTACCCGCCATTACATTACTTGCACTATCGCCAACCAAAATTACATCTATACCAGCAGCATCAAATATTTGTGCAAACGAAAAATCGTAAGCCGTTATCATAGAGATTTTTTCTCCAGCAGCTTTCATTTTTTGTAAAGTATGTGTAGTTATTTTTTTTACTTCTTTGTGTATTGACATTGTGGTATGTTATTGGTTATTTTTAATTTATTTTTTCTAGTATAATATTTTTATAAGAAACTTATTTAAAACAAATTAATATGATTTGAAAAAATCAAAATAAAAAGCAATTTTAAAACTTTTTTTGATTATTAGACCACGAACTTTAAACCTTTTACTTTACTTCTTCCCACAAATGCTGTATTAATCCATCTGCAAGCCCAATTTTTGGCACTGATATTTCTTCTGCTCCTGACCAGCGCATGACATTAATATATACCTGTAATGCTGGTACTATTACATCTGCACGATCATCTCTGAAACCATATTTTGCTATGCGTTGTTTTAATGACATTGGCTCTAAGTCATTGTAATATTCCCTAAGCAAATCTAATGAAAGTGGGCGACCGTCTTTTTTCTTACTTAAGCTAAATACCTTGTTAATATTACCTCCACTACCTATTGCCATTACAGATTTGTGCCCTTTTGTTACTACTTTTAAAGTGCTTTTCAAATTTTCCCAATCTGCATTGGTTACCATATTTTTTAAAATACGAATAGTACCAATATTGTGCGATTTTTTATAAACTAAAACACCGTTACTAAAAAATGAAATTTCTGTACTACCGCCACCTACATCAATGTACATGTAACTATGGTCATTGTCCATATTTTCTGCAACATGGTTTTCATAAATAAGATTTGCTTCCATATCTCCATCTATTACTTCAATAGCTATTCCAGATTCTTTTTTTATTAGTTCAATTATCTCTTTGGCATTTGCTGCATCTCTCATTGCGCTTGTAGCGCATGCTTTTACAGCATCAGCTTTATAAGCATTTATTAAATGTGCAAATGATTTCATTGTTTCTAAAAACATAATTTTACGTTCTGTAGAAATGTATTTTGTTTCAAAAACATCAAATCCTAGACGTAATGGAACTCTCACAAGATTAAGTTTGTTAAATGTTACACTCCCATCTTTGCCTTTTTTTGCTTCGCTTATAAGCAATCTTGCTGCGTTACTTCCTATATCTATAGCTGCTAATATCAATGTAAATGTTTTAAGTATAAAAGTCCGAATATTTTTTTAAAAGTTAATATAAATTTTTCAAAAAAAAGCTGAACAATTTGTTCAGCTTTTTTAAGTTATTTTCTGCGTTTATTATTTATGACCAATTAATGCATAAACAGAAAAAGTAGAAAGCCAATGGTCTACATCATAATTTCCTTTTCCTATACTTTCTTGTGCATAATCCCACATTTCTTTTTGAGCATCTATCCAGCTTTTTTTAATGTCTAGCTTTAAAAAATCTGCTGGCAAAGATTGTAGCATACCATTTATACACCAAATTCGATTTAAGTGAAAACCATCCCAGTGGGAGTCATATCCAGTATGTATCTTTTTTTTATCTACTTTAAACACTTTTTGCACACCAGAAATTGTAAACATTTCAGGTGAAAATACTTTCAACCAATCTCCATATTCTTTTAGAGGCATAATTTTTCTCATTAAATCTGTTATTAATAAACCAGCAGACATAAAATCATAGCCAAATGGTTCTTCTACCAAAGGGAAATCTTTTATTTTTAAATAATAATTATTTGCAGCTGTTTCTAATACATTTTTTAGGGAGTCATTTTGCATTGTAATAGCATAATCTAATGCAAATGATAAACCTAATGATGAAGCATAATGGTTGCCAGTATATGTAGCTTTTTCAATTTCTGGCCAAACTTGCATATAATCTGCTACAATATTTTCGCACAATGGTTGTAAGCTTTTCAACCATTTTTTTGCTATAGGGTCGTTCCACTTAGCTAGTTCATCTGCCACTTTTAGCAGCCATGAGGTACCATATGGAAATTCAAAACTTTCGTTTTTATGTGATTTTAAATATTGCACTTCTACTAAAATATTAGCTGGATTAAAACTGTTTTCAAGTTTAGCCTTTATTGCCCCAGCTTCAGGAATTTTTGGAAAAGTTTTCAATAATTTTACCAATGCCCAATGGTTGTGTACTCCAGAGTGCCAATCAAAACAGCCATAAAATGAAGGGAATAATTTATCAGGGCTTTTCAAATCTTCAGCTGTTTGTAAACGCTCATGATAATAATGAGGATATACTTTTTTAGTACATTCTAAAGATAGTTTTGCAAAATAAGAAGCTCCTGCATTAGTCATAGACATTGTACCATCTGTAAGAATATTAATAAGGGATTGATTAGATTTATCTTTACTCGGTTGAGACAGCAAAATTGTACAAATTTTCGTTATTTATAAATATGATAAAATTTTCTATAAGCAATTTAATTATTTTGATTTTTGATAACATTGTTTTTGGCACAAAATAGTATCTTTACTGTAAAATAAAATTCATGCATTTAATAAATTTATTTTCATGTTTACTAATAACAAATTTTTAATAAATGAATTCAGGTACAAGAATTAATATAGTAAATATTGGGACTAATGATATTTAGTTGTATTGCAGCTTTCATTATGCCTTTTGAAGTTTTTCTATTTGCTTATGCAGTTTTAGGACCACTACATTATCTTACCGAAATAAGTTGGTTACACGATAGGCAATATTTTA
>JANXOQ010000106.1 GCA_025357775.1 Ferruginibacter sp.
ATAATTTATAACTAGTAGCAGCAAGCATTGTAGGCACTGCAAGAAAAAATGAAAATTCAGCAGCAACACTTCTACTAAGCCCCTGTTGCATACCTCCAATTATTGATGCGGCACTTCTACTAGTGCCAGGTATCATAGCAAGGCATTGCCAAAGCCCAATCATTAAAGCACTTTTAGGTTTTACTTGTTCGTCTGTTTGTATGGTAGGCTTAGTAAAAAATTTATCAATAAACAATAAAATAACTCCTCCCACCAATAAAGCTATAGCTACGGTTGTAGCACTATCTAGCAATGCATCAATTTTTTTATTTAACAAAGCTCCAAATAAAAGTGCTGGTAAAATTCCAATAATTAGTTTTAAATAAAATTGCCATTTGCTAAAATCAAAAAACTTTTTCCAGTATAAAACAACCACTGCAAGTATAGCACCCAATTGTATAGCAATGGTAAAAGCTTTTACAAAATCTGTTTCTTGCACATGCAATAAACGCTCTGCTATTATCATATGTCCTGTAGACGATACAGGTAAAAACTCCGTAAGCCCCTCTACTATTGCTATTACGATGGATTCAAAAAATGTCATGATGGTTATATAATGTTTGGTTAAAATAAATTTTATTGAAAAAATAAGGTAAGAGAAATAATTAAAAATGCGATGAAAGAAATTATCTCCATCGCATCAATATCTTATATAAAATATATTGTGTTTGAAAATCTATTTAGGCTTTTTCATTATACCCACAATTTCTAAAATAAACCCTGCAATAATAAGCATTGGGGCAATAGTAATACGAGTACTACTGTAAACTTCTTTTGGGTCAAATACAGCTGGGTTGCCGCTTTTGCCACCTGTCATTAAAAAAAAGCCTAGTGCTATTACTGCTAGCCCAGTAAGCATTATCATATAGTTTTGTTTTCCAAAAAGACTGTTTTTATTTATAACTGTTACATTATTTTCTTTTACTATATTATTTTCTTTTAGCATTTTATTTTTTTTGTGTTGTAAGATATAAATATTAATATAAATCGTCCAATTTGAGTTTTAAATATTTTATAACGGCTCTATGTGTGCTTAATAAACTAATTGTGATACCTACAAATATCATGGTAGCAAAAAGCAAGAACATACTTTTATTATCTCTCAATACTTTTATTTCTGGTCTAAAAGCTTCTATTAAATAAATAGCAGAAATGAGCAATCCTATGGCTACAAGTGCAGAGATTAATCCATTTATGATAGCCCGAATATCTATCGGTTTTGCAATAAACCAACGAGTGGCACCCACCATTTGCATTGTTTTTATAAGAAAACGATTGCTGTACATGGCAAGTCTAATTGTGCTATCAATAGAAAAAATTACTAAAATGGTTAAGATAAACGCAGCTATTAAAAAGCCAATAACAATATTTTTTGCAAAGCTACCAACCTTAGAAACAATAGCGGAAGGAAAATTAAATTCAGAAATTAAACCTGGGTATAACTCTTGGATATTTGCAGCTATTTTATTTAAGCTATCCATTTGCACATGGTCTGCTTTTACATAATACTCCACACTTTCAGGTAATGGGTTTGCTCTTATAAATGTTTTCCAAATAGTATCGCTTTCAGCTTCGTATTTTTTTACTGCCATTTCTCTTGTAACGTATTCCACAGACTTTATGTATGGCAGTGAACGTAAATATTGTGTAGCGCTATCAATAATTTTTTTTGATGCATCTCTATTTACAAATGCTTGTACTTGCAACTGTTCTTTTAAATAATCTCCTGTTTTTCTCAAATTTATTAAGAGCCAACCTACAATGCCAAATAAAAATAAAACCAATGCTACACCTACTATTGCTGTTACATAATTAGGTTTTCCTCTTTTGCTAGATGCTTTTCCAAATTGCGCCATATCTAAAATGTTCTGAAGTTTCTTTTAAATTATATACCGATACAGACAAAAATAAAGGTTTTTG
>JANXOQ010000110.1 GCA_025357775.1 Ferruginibacter sp.
TTGCACAAGCATTTGCAAAAGAAGGCAACCAGCTTTTTTTATGCGCAAGAAATAAAAAGGGATTAGAGGAAACGGCTGAACAAATAAAAAAAGAATTTCCTACATGTACTATATACATGATGGCTGTAGATTTATCTGATAAAATACAAGTGACTGATTTTGCAAATTTTTGTTTAAATATTGCTACCCCAGATGTTTTGATAAACAATGCAGGTGGTTTTACACCCGGCAATATTTTAGAGGAAGCAGATGGAAGCTTAGAGAATATGATAAATAATAATTTATACAGTGCATATTATCTCACTAGAAAACTAGTGCCATCTATGGTAAAAATTAACAATGGGCACATTTTTAATATTTGCTCTATAGCATCTTTACAGGCATATAATGCTGGTGGTAGCTATGGCATAAGCAAATATGCACTAAATGGTTTTAGCCAAAACCTTAGACATGAGCTAAAGCCAGCGGGCATAAAGGTTACAACCGTTTTTCCTGGCGCAGTATTTACAGATTCTTGGGGCGATTTTGACAATAGTAGTAATAGAATAATGGAAGCTACAGATATTGCTACTATGATATTGGCTTGTACAAAATTATCTACCGCAGCTGTGCCAGAAGAAATTGTAATGAGGCCACAGTTAGGAGATTTGTAATATTTCATTTTCCTGTTTTCGAAAATGCTTTTACCCAATATTATTATTGAAAAGAGTAAATTTGCAGAATAATTTTAAAAGAATAAAAATGATAAAAACAGGCAACCCAGTGATAAGTATTTATACTGAAATGACGCCCAACCCAGAAACGATGAAGTTTGTGGCAAACAAATTATTATACCCAGGCAAGAGTATCGATTTTCCTGATGAAGCCAGCGCAAAACCTTCTCTGCTTGCCCAAGAGTTATTTACATTTCCATTTGTAAAATCGGTATTTATAGCAAGCAATTTTGTAACGCTTACTAAAACTATTGATACTGCTGACTGGCAAGATGTGATACCTGCGGTAAAGCAATTTTTAAAAGAATATTTAGAGGAGGGTAAGCCAGTAGTAAATGAAGAAGAAATAGCCGTGATGAAAGTAGAGAGTAGTAATGAGGTGAGTGCAGATGATGATGATGTGGTAAAACGTATAAAAGAATTATTAGAAAACTATGTAAAACCAGCGGTAGAAATGGATGGTGGTGCTATACAATTTAAAAGCTATGAAGATGGAAAAGTAAGCCTAATGATGCAAGGAAGCTGTAGTGGGTGCCCAAGCAGTATGATAACGCTTAAAGCAGGTATAGAAGGTATGATGAAACGAATGATACCTGAGGTGAAAGAGGTAGTAGCTGAGGCTGAATAATAAGAACATAAATTATAAAAAACACTCATTTATTTGGGTGTTTTTATTTTAAAATATAAAATGTGTTTTTAAAACTCATATACATTTAATAATAATTTTTTAATATGAACTATAGAATAGAAAAAGATACAATGGGCGAAGTACAAGTGCCTATTGATGCATACTTTGGTGCACAAACACAACGTAGCATTGATAACTTTAAAATAGCTCAGGATATAAATAAAATGCCTAAAGAAATTATAAAAGCATTTGCATATCTTAAAAAAGCCGCAGCACTTACTAATAAAGATGCAGGTATTTTACCGCAAGATAAATGTGATATGATAGGAAAGGTGTGCGATGAAATATTGGAAGGAAAACTGGACGATTATTTCCCATTGGTGGTATGGCAAACTGGTAGCGGTACGCAGAGTAATATGAATGTAAATGAAGTAGTGGCATACCGTGGACATGTTTTAAAAGGCGGAAAGTTATCAGACAAAGAAAAGTTTCTTCACCCAAATGATGATGTAAATAAAAGCCAAAGTAGCAATGATACTTTTCCCACTGCTATGCATATTGCTGCGTATAAAATTTTGCAAGATGTAACTATACCTGGCATAAAAAAACTTAAAGATACCCTTGCTGCAAAATCTGTGCAGTACATGCACCTAGTAAAAATTGGTCGTACACATTTTATGGATGCTACGCCCCTTACTGTAGGGCAAGAGTTTAGCGGATATGTATCGCAGCTAGACCATGGCTTGCGTGCAATTAACAATGCCCTCCCGCACTTGAGTGAGCTTGCGCTTGGGGGCACAGCTGTAGGCACGGGTATAAACACTCCCGAAGGTTATTCAGAAAATGTAGCAAAACATATTGCAATATTAACTGGCTTACCTTTTGTAACTGCCGAAAATAAATTTGAAGCGCTTGCGGCACACGATGCTATTGTAGAAATGCATGGCGCATTAAAAATGGTTGCTGTAAGTTTAATGAAAATAGCCAACGATATCCGAATGCTAAGTAGTGGCCCTCGCAGCGGTATTGGCGAACTATTTATACCTGATAATGAGCCTGGCTCATCTATAATGCCAGGCAAAGTAAACCCTACACAATGCGAAGCGCTTACCATGATAGCTGCACAGGTAATGGGCAATGATGTTACGATTGGTATTGGTGGCAGCAATGGGCATTTTGAACTAAATGTTTTTAAACCTGTAATGATTTACAATTTCTTGCATAGTGCAAGATTAATAGGCGACGGTTGTGTTTCTTTCAACGATAAATGTGCAATAGGGCTTGCTCCTATAGAAGAAAATATAAAAAAACATGTAGATAATTCTTTAATGTTGGTTACTGCTTTAAATACAAAGATTGGATATTACAAAGCAGCTGAAATAGCACAGACAGCACATAAAGAAGGTACAACATTAAAAGAAATGGCAGTAAAATTGGGTTATGTAACAGCGGAGGAGTTTGATGCGTGGGTAGTACCAAGGAATATGGTGGGGAAGCTGTAATGAAATTATTATTTAAAAATCTAATAAATGAATAAAGTAATTAATTGCTTATATCCATTCTATAAAATAATCTTAACACTTTTACCGATACCTGTTTTTTTATTAAAAGCACCTCATTCATAAAATACTATTTAATAAAAAAGGCGATAACATTTTTACTGTTACCGCCTGTTTTTTTATATTAATGTTTTATTATTTTATTCCATTCATCATTTTCTTTAAAAATGGCGTTAAAGCAAAAAGTATTACAGATGCAATGCCACATAATACAACAAATACCATAAAAAATTCAAATAAATTATGAATTTCAAACCCAACAAAAACTGGGTTGGAAGTTGGCAATTGTGCTTTATTTAAAATGGCAATTTGGTCAGCTGTTGGTATAATTTTTTTGTCTAAAACATCTTGCAAATTAATGCCTAAATCTTGTGCCTTTTTAAACTTATCACCTGTAGCAGGTATAAGTGCGCCTAATGTACCCGCAAGTGCGTAGCCTGATGCATTGGATAAAAAGAATACTCCGTATAACAAAGATGCAAATCTTTTTGGAGCTAATTTACCTACCAAAGAAAGCCCAATTGGAGACAAACATAATTCTGCAGCTGTTTGAATAAGGTATAAAAGGATTAACCATTTAATAGCAAGTAAACCAGAGTTGCCTAAATCTTTTACATTGTATGCAATTATAAAATAACTAACTGCCACAAGCAATAAACCTATAGCTTGTTTAAACGGTGATGTAGGTTCTTTTCCAGCTTTATTTAATCTTTCCCAAAGCATACTAAAAGGCACAGCAAATGCTACAACAAATAAGCCATTAAATATTTGAACCATAGAGGCAGGCATATTCCAACCAAAGAAATTTCTGTCTGTTTGATTATCTGCAATAAACGTAAGTGAAGAACCCGCTTGCTCAAATGCTGCCCAAAAAAAGATTACAAAAAATGCAACAATATAAATTACTATTATTCGCTGCCTTTCAACCTTTGTAAGAGAAGTATCAGAAATTATCAAACCAGCTAATGTTATTCCACTTGCATAAATTATTGGGTAGATTATTGTTTTAATAACATTTGTACCGCCCATTATATAGCGAATTCCAAAAAACAACACTACAAAAGATACTAAAGCAATAATGAGAGATTGTAAACTAAAATTAGCTTTTTGAGCTTCACCTTCTTCAAAATCTGACGAATCATTCTTTGATGGCAAACCGCCTAATGGTTTACCTTCTGGCGTAACTACATATTTATTTTTCAATACATAAAACACAACAGTACCTATTAACATTGCAATGCCTGCTGCAAGAAAACCCCATTTAAATGCATGTATATCTCTTAGTCTGTCAAATGTTTTACCATCTGCCAACATTTTAAAAGTGCCATCAGGTAATTTTATTTTATTTTTTACATCTCCAATAATTGGGCAAATTAGTTGTCCTAAAAATGCGCCCAAGTTTATACCCATGTAAAAAATAGTAAACGCTACATCTAGTTTACTTTTTTCTTGCTTTGGGTACAAGCTACCAACCATACTTGATATGTTTGGCTTAAAAAAACCATTGCCAAAAATGATTATACCAAGTGCAATCCACACTAAACTTGTAGCTAATGATAAATTACTTCCGAATACAGATGCACTTATAAATAACAATAACTGCCCAGCAGCCATCATTAGCCCACCCAATAAAATACAGTTTCTATTTCCAAAAAAACGGTCAGCAATAAACCCTCCTAGCATTGGTGTTAAATAGCACAATCCCAAAAAACCTCCATAAATTAATGAGGCGTCATCTTCTTTCATCAAAAGAGAATTAACTAAAAATAGGGTAAGTATTGCCCGCATTCCATAAAAATTAAAGCGCTCCCACATTTCTGTACCAAATAATACCCATAGCCCTTTTGGATGTTTTATTTTTATTTGTTGTTCCATCATAATTAATAATTTATTTCTACTTTTTTTATAATTGAACACTCAAAATAAGTAATTTCTTTTACTATTGTATAATTCAATTTTAACACTAAAAAAATTAGTGTAAAAATTCTTTTTTGTAAAAGTATTTTTATGAATAAAAGGGATTTATTTTCGCCAAAATAATCTAATATTAATAAATATGAATATACTCATAATAGGCTCTGGTGGCAGGGAACACAGCTTTGCATGGAAAATAAAACAAAGTCAATTGTGTGATAAATTATTTATTGCACCAGGCAATGCTGGTACGGCAAGCTGCGGTAGTAATATTGCTATAGGCATAAATGACTTTGAAGCATTAGCAAAATTTTCTTTAAAAAATGAAATTAAATTAATATTAGTTGGCCCTGAAGAACCATTGGTAAAAGGTATTGTAGATTTTTTTAAAAATAATGAAGCTACTAAAAATATAAAAATAATTGGTCCAACTGCTGAAGCAGCACAACTAGAGGGTAGTAAGGCATACTCAAAAAACTTTATGCAAAGGCACAATATCCCTACTGCTGGCTACAAAGAATTTACAACTAGTAATTTTGAAGAAGGCATGCAGTATATACAAAATCACAGCTTGCCTATAGTGTTAAAAGCAGATGGCTTGGCCGCTGGCAAAGGCGTACTTATATGTATGAGTGTGGAAGATGCAAAAGTTGAATTTGAACTAATGCTACTACAAAAAAAATTTGGCGAAGCAAGCAGTAAAGTAGTAATTGAAGAGTTTTTGCAAGGCATAGAAATGAGTGTTTTCGCACTTACAGATGGAAAAAATTATGTGCTATTACCCGAAGCTAAAGACTACAAACGAATAGGTGAAGGCGATACTGGACTAAATACTGGCGGCATGGGTGCAGTAAGCCCTGTGCCAATAATGAATGATGTACTTAAAGAAAGTATAATCAACAAAATTGTAAAGCCTACCATTAAAGGTTTTGAAAAAGATGGATTAGATTATAAAGGTTTTGTATTTATTGGCTTAATGATAAACAATAACGAACCTTTTGTAATTGAGTATAATTGCCGCATGGGCGACCCTGAAACAGAAGTGATAATACCAAGAATAAAAAACGATTTTGTAGAAATACTTTTAGCAACGGCTAATGAACAACTAGATACAATAAAAATAGAAACTGATAATAGGCAAGCAGTTGCTACCGTTGCGGTTAGTGCTGGTTACCCTAGTGAATATAAAAAAGGGGAAATAATAACTGGATTAATGGAAAACACTAACAACGATAATTTATTATTTCATGCAGGTACTTCGCAAAATGAAAATGACGTAATAACCAATGGTGGCAGGGTATTAGTAGCTGTTTCTTTTGCAAAAACTGTAAGAGAAGCAGCAGCAAATTCAGGTGCAACTCTACAGAATTTACATTTTGAAGGGATATATTTTAGAAGGGATATTGGGTATGAGTTTGCTGATTAGTTGTTAGTTGATTGATTTATCAATTGATTGGTTGATTATTTTTAATGTAAATTTTCGTTTTAATAATTGAGTAAAATCATTACTACAAAATTTTAAATTAGAAAATAAAATTCAATGTTATTTAAGTAAAGCAGTTAATACAATTTTAAACATAAAGATTAAAAGAATTAGAATTTTCAAACTTCGCAAATTATATGAAATTAAATTTTATTATCTAAGTAATAACCTGTTGTGCGGTTATAAAAATAGTTCTAAAAGAATAAAAAAAGATGTTGTGCATTC
>JANXOQ010000112.1 GCA_025357775.1 Ferruginibacter sp.
TTCATCCTTAGCAAATAAATCTTTTATTGTGGTAGATTTTTTTAAATCATATAAAGCTTGCAATTTTTTCCAAGCACTCGTTTCGTTTATTTTTACTGATGGGAACATGATATAATTATTTAGAAATAAATTTTTTCAAAATTAAAAAGTTTTGTGTGGTAATAAAATTTGAGTGTACAGATAAATCGTTTATCAATTTTTCAAGTTTATACAATAAGATCTTACCGTTAGGTTTTTTTGTGTAATAAGGTATTTTGTAAGTATCTATGTTAGTAAATTCCCAAGGGTGAAAATATAAATTTATATATCCATCCCTTTTTAAAGAAAGCAAACACAATTTTAAAAATAACCAATAAGGATAGTTTTTAAAACCTAACCAAAACAGCGGTAATCTCAATGGGGTACTTACGCTAGCTGGTATACGAATTACCTTTTCTTGTTCAAAAACTGTTCTTGGTAGGTCGAAATTATTATAACGTTTTGGTAAATAAATTGGGTTTATAGATGAGTCGTATACATAGCCTGCTTTTACAACATCACTCATATCTACTTTGCGCATACGTGGCATGCGTAAACCTTTTACATTTGTGCCTGCTATTTCTTCCAACAGTAATTTTGATTGTAAAAGATGTTCATTTTTAAAGCTTGAATGATAAAAAGTATGTGATGCAATTTCATGTTTTGTGGCAAGTGCTTTAATTGTATCTGGGAAAGTTTGCGCAAAATTGGCTGTTGTATATAAAGTTGTTTGTAGGTTATATTTTTCGCACAATGGAATAATAGCGTCCAATCCTTTTTTCCCTATCTCCATTTGTTCGTTATTACTTATTTGCTGTCCATACTCAAGTGGCATATCAAATTCTTCCACATCAAAACTTAACAATGTATATGGCTTCATTTAATATTTGTTTCGTTTATAATGTAATGTGGCCTTTGTTTGCTTTGCATAAATAGTTTACCAAGGTACATTCCTATTATACCCAGTATTATTAATTGTATGCCTCCAAAAAAAGCAATTGTTACAATTACCGATGCCCAACCAGATACAGGATGGCCGTATAAAATACTTAACAACGCATAAGGGATATATGCAAGAGATATAAACGCACTTGCAAAACCTAAGTAAATGGCAATTGTTAATGGTTTTGTGCTAAATGATGTAATACCTTTTAAGGCAAGTTCCATCATTTTTTTAAAATTATATTTTGATACACCATTGGCTCTTTCTGCAGGTACATATTCTATAGATGTTTGTTTAAAGCCAAGCCATTTTACCATACCCCTCCAAAATAAATCATATTCCTTTATTTCTCTAATTACGTTTACTACTTTCCTATCAAGCAATCTAAAATCGGCAGTGCCATTTTCTATTTCTATAGACGATAGCTTGTTTAAAATATTATAAAAAAGATTACTAGTTGTCCGTTTTATAAACGGCATTTCTTTTTCTTTTTTTCTAATTGTATATACCACATCATTTCCTGTTTCCCATAATGCAATTAGCTGTGGTAATAAAGATGGTGGGTGTTGCATATCACCATCCATACTTATCACAGCATCCGCATCGCTTAAATCTAAGCCTGCCTTCAATGCATTTTGATGCCCAAAATTTTTAGAAAATGAAATATAATTTAATAATTTATTTTCAGCTGCTATTTTTTTTAAAAAAAGGAGACTGTCATCACTACTTCCATCATCTACAAAAATTATATTGTAATCGTAAGGCAGTGGTTGCATCACAATTTTTATTGCCGAAAGCATTACCACAATATTATTTACTTCATTGTAAATAGGTATTATTATGCAAATTTTTTTATTCATTTATATTTTTTGTTGATGCAAAATTTTTACATAATAATTGAATACTAATTACAATCCATATAAAAAAACAAGGCATAGCTTTTATCGCATAAGGACGTATGAAATTGGCTTTTAAATTTTTTGGAAATAAGTCAGTCGTTGACAAACTTGTAAATAATAATGCTAATATCAATAAACTAACAACCCACCATTTTCTATTATCTTGTAAAATATACCAAATGCCAATTCCTAACATGGCTATAACAAAAGTAGCACTTTCTGCAGATGAACTAAATATAACTACACCTATTAATAAAAAAGCAAGATACGATAACTGAAAATTTGTGTGGTAATATTGTTTAAATCTTATTATTGGTAATAAATAAATGATAGCCGCAGTTAATAAAAAATAAATGTCTGCAATATTTGGCAAATGCAATGTTCTTTTTAAAAATCTAATAGCAGTCATACCTTGCATTACAGAGTCTGCATTTAATTGGTTTTTTTCAGTTAAAGATTGATACCAATCAAAGTAACTTTGCACAACAAAATGAGGAGATGAAATTGCCATTGGTAAACAAAAACATAATATAATCCAAAAAATAAATGACCAAATAAATGTAATTTTATTATTTGAAAACAAAAAAAATGCTAAGCCAACAATTCCATAAATTTTTGTAAGAATACCGATTACTATAAATAATGTTGCCCAAAAATCCTTTCTATTTTTTACCAAAATATATGATAACAAAATAGTAGAAGTAAGCATTGGATTAAACTGTACATTATGTATACTTGTCATCATTTCTAATGCCGAAATGAATAATATTATATGCTGTTGCTTTGCAGATATTGGTAGCTTACTTATTGCATAAAATAGAATAAATGCATTAGCTAAACACCATAAAAAACAACCAAAGCTATCATTTAAAATTGTAAATGGAGCAATAATTAAACTGAAAAAAGAACCGTAATGGTTGCTATCTACATATTCTAATGGATAAGTTGAAAATAAATTTAATTTAGAAATTGTATGAACAAAAACACCCTTAAATATTAAATAATTATTATATCCAGCTATTCCTTTTAAAGATTGAACTGATGCTGCTACAAATGCAAGTGTAAACCAAAAAATAGAGGCAAAAGATATTTTATATTTAGAAACGATAAACTGTTTAAATAAAAAAGTCATGTGGTGAGAATCTTTTTTACAAATATAGTTCTACTTTAATAATTTTTCAATTAGTCCGTAAAACCCACATCCAACTTTAACTGCTCTACCACATTGTAAATAATTGGGCACATTGCATAATGTATAAGCGTACCAAATAACCTTCCTTTAAAATTATTTTCGTGCAAGTGAGGAAAAGCTCTGCATTCTGTAAAACGATTTTCATAAATCATACATTTGCTATCTGCTAAAAAATGGCAAGGAATAGTATTCATAATTATTTTGCCTTGCATACTTTCTTCTAAATATTTTTCTTTAAATGCTTGTGGGGTTATGTTTAAATGATTGGCAACTTTTATATTTTCTTCAGGTGTTACGTTTATCATTAATTGTCTGCAACAGCCGCCACAGTCTGTGCAATTTATTAGTGGGGTTATTTTTTCGTTTATAGCATGCACCATTGCATCTAGTTCATCGCTATCTATTTTTTGAAGGAAGGAGCGGAAGGAGTCGTTTTCGTCTAACTTTTGCTCTGCTTGGATTTGAATATAAGTGCGGTCTATTATGATGGGTAGCATTTTTACTGATTTTTGGTTTACAGTTTCGTCGCAAAAAAAAGCGATAAGTCACAAAGATAAAAACTCGTCATGGGTTTTGTTTCAAAAAAAAATATTTCCACAGTTGCACAGGTTGGTTTATAAAAATTAGGCTTTTTATTCCTTTTTATGGTATTTGAAATTATTCTTTTTTATTTTTCATCAAGTAATTTTATTTTACTAAAGCAAATTATCCTATTTAACTTTATGCTAGTGATTTGTAAAATGTTGTATCATAACTTGTTTTTATAAATTAAGGTTGTTAAATTCCATTCTTTTGTGCGGGGATAATTTCAACATTAGTTGGATCATAAAACTTAACCAATGTAGTTATGAAACAAAATGTTAACAGCGAGCATAAAGCAATAGCCTACAAACGATATAAACTACGAAAAAAAAACTGCTACTTTTGCACAATAAATTTTAGGATATACTAAATGACTTCAAAAATAATTCAAAGTATTAAATTAATAGTTTCTTTAAATGAACACGAAGAGAAAGCGTTTCTAAATATTTTAGAAGTGAACATTATTAAGAAAAAACAATTTTTACTTCAGGAAGGACAAATATGTGAAAAAATTACTTTTGTAAATAATGGTTGTATGCGGTTATTCTATAATATCGATGGTATAGAAAATACAATACAATTCTTTTTTGGAGATAGTTGGTATACTGATTATTCAAGTTTTTTAACAGGACAACCCACTATTGAAAATATGAAAGCACTTGAAGAAAGCGAAGTGGTACAATTCAAAAAAAATGACCTTTACAAACTCTATGAAGTAATGCCTGTATTTGAAAAAGTTGGAAGAATATTTGCAGAAAATGCTTAATTAGCAGTTTCGCAACTCAATCAAATGAAAACGAACGAAGAGCCAGAAATTAGATATATAAATTTACTTAAAACAAGACCAGAGCTTGTTCAAAAAATTCCACAACATTACATCGCTTCTTTTCTTGGCATCAAACCAGAAACTTTAAGTCGTATCAGAAAAAGAATTTTGACATCAAAATAATTTCTTGATTCAAGTCAACGTTTTACGGTTTCTACTACCCTCATCTTTGCAGTGTTAAATAATTAAAACATTGTAAAAATGAAAAATTCAATTAAAATTTTCTCCGTATTGCTTCTACTTATATGTAGTAAAGCATTTTCACAAACAGGCACAGTAAGCCAAAAAAAATGGGGGCTTGAAACAGAGCTTGTTCAACCCTTTTTACCCAACGTAAGTATCATAAGACTGCAAGCTACTAGAACGCTTACAAAACCTGAAAGTAAAATGAAAGGCGACCTTATACTTGGTATGTATATCAGGCCTAATGTAAAACATGATGTAGTGGAAAAAATAAATGAGTATATGATGATTATTGGCTACCGCCAATACTTTTGGAAAGGTTTACACCTCGAAGCAAAAATGAATGTTGGTTATGCTTGGGGAACAAGAAACCTTATTGATGGAAAAGACTACGAAACCTCAACTGCATTTTATGAAAGTAATATTGGATACAAAATTAATTTAACCAACAAAACTAAAAGAACCCTATACATTATTCCACAATTTGGTGTGCTTGGTAATGCCAAAGGCAACAATACAGTAAATATTGGCCCACGTGGCGGCAAAGCCGATGTATTTATTCAAGGAGGTTTAATTATTGGTATTAATTTCTAATCGTAAAATATAAAATAAAATGAAAAATTTAATCATGATAATAGCAATGGCTACTATGAGTATTTCAAGTGCATTTGCTCAAACAAAAAATAAAAAAGAACTTTTATACAGTAATAGATTTAGCATACTCTTTGGAATGCTTCAACCATTAGTAGCCAAAGGATTTAATGTAGAAGTAAATTATACTACAAAACGAATGATATTTGATTACTCACATGGAATTTCGCTTGACCCGCCTGTGGTTGGAGATTTTAAAACCCAAAAAATAGCATTACACATACCAACCACAACAGGTTTTGGTATTGGATATCGTTTTTCATCTTTCTTTGATGTACGCTTTGAACCCAAATTGCATAGTTGGGAAATTTACAACGAAGGCGATGTACAAAATGATAATACGCTAATTAAAAAGTTCAACACTTTTACTTTGGGTGTGGGTGCTTACTACCGATATATGCCATTTAAAAACAGCGAAAATAAATTTTTGCAAGGCTTCACAACTAGTACGAGTATAAGGTATTGGCAAAATGTGGGTACAACTTTAAGAGATGATAAATTTTCTTATTTGAATAAAAATACCAACAAAACCGAAACCCTAAGTGCGCCTAATATTGGTTTTGCAAATAGTCCAATCATTTTTAACATAGCCATTGGTTACACTTTTGGCGGAAAATAAATTTATGAAAAAAATACTTATAATTATTTTGATATTGATTGTGCAAAAATCAATTTTTGCCCAATCAAAAAAAGAAAGTACATCATTTACAGTTGCTGAATTTCGTGCAGGCTATGGCGTTACAATTTTTGGTAAAGGACTAAAAGAACGTTACGAAGCAGGAAACTTTTCGAATTCAGGTGGGGGACTTGCTTCGCTTGCTGCTTACCACAAATTTAAAAAAATTAATTACCTAAACTTTGGCATCAAGTTCAAATCCTTGGGTGCTGCTCCTTCAAAAGGCGACAGTAATCAAGAAATGTTTTTTAATTATTGGGGTGCAGCTATTACTACAAAATATTTTCCATTAGATAAAGATGCTAAAAAAGGAATTTATTTGCAAGGAGATTATTTTTTTGTAAGCCAGTTTACTCAAAAATATCGTAATACCGCAACTAAATATTTTGACCACCAGTTTGCCATTGGTAGTGGCTTAGTGTTTGGATTTGGCTACGATTTCCCAATTGGTAAGGGCAAAACCATGCTTACTATTGGAGCAGAATATGAAACAAATAGCCGAACAGGAGAAGTAACTGGAGTGGGGAAAAAAAATTTCAGGAGTTCAAATTTTGGAATAATGGCAGGTATAAAATTCTAATTTATGAAAGAAAAATTACTGCAAAACAAACTGTTGTTTTGGCTTGGTACAATTCATTTATTTATTTTTATAATTCTTTTAATTGGCAGTTTTTCAAATAATGTAATTGTTTTAGGAATAAATTCTTTTTATAAACCAATGAAATTTGCTGCAAGCATTTTTATCTATAGTTGGACAATGGGTTTAATTTTAAATTATGTTATTGATAAAAAGAAAGTAAAAATATACTCGTGGGTGGCAGTAATATGTATGAGTTTTGAGCAAATTGCCATTACCTATCAAGCTGTAAAAGGCGAACTTTCTCATTTTAATCATTCCAACACTTTTGGAATAATTCTTTACAGCTTGATGGGTATTTTTATTTTATCAGTTACCATTTGCACGGGGTATATTAATTATGTATTTATAAAACAAAAAACATATAATTTAAGACCAGAAATCGTTTTGAGTATTAGAATTGGATTGATATATTTTGTGTTATTTAGTTTATTTGGAGGTTACATTAGCAGCTTGCAAGGGCATACAGTAGGTTCTATAGATGGTGGAAATGGTTTACCGTTTATCAATTGGAGTAAACATTTTGGCGACTTACGAGTGGCACATTTTTTTGGTATACACAGTCTACAATTAATTCCAATATTTGCAGTTATAACCTCAAAAAATTTAGACAGTTTTAAAGCTATTCTGGCTGTTAAAATATTTTCATTTTTATATTTAATTTTCGTTTTCTGCACGCTCATACAAGGACTTTTAGGATTACCATTTTTTAAATAATTTTAAAGAGAAACTAATAGGCAAAAAAATAGGGTAGCTAATACAAAAGGCTTATACAAAAGTGGGTATAGGGATAAAACAATGAGTATTTGTAATTTTATTGGTCATTTGTTGGGGCAGAAGGAATTATATTTTACTTTTAGTTGTTTTTTTAATTGTATATCCTTCAATCTATTGCAGTTTAGGGCAGAAGGAATACTATTTCCCCACCTTCACCAAGCTTTTTACATAATATCTAATTTATTTACAGCTAAAATTATAGCTAGCATTAATTTACTTCCACTTAAGTCTGTAAATGGAAATAAAATTAGTTCAATCTTCCCTTTATTCATTACATACTTTTTTAAATCTGCCATTGTATATAAATCCTCTTTGTTATCTAAAAAGTTAAACGTATTTCCCTCGGTAGTTATTTTTTGAATTCAATTAAATAATTTTGGATTCTCAGAATTATTTAAAATAAAATCTGCAAAGTCGTATATTTCTTTTACTGTTTTTCTAGCAGTTAATCAAAACTTTTATAGTTTGCACTATCATTATTTGTTTTATTGTTGCTATGTATTTATATACGAATGTATTTTTTGGGTTTTGCTTTGCAAATAAAATGTTGTCATATATGCACAGCTTGGTTTATAAAAGCCAAAATATACCAATCAACCAATTGCTATTTTATACTTTCCAACAATTTTTTTGTATCAATTATTTCATTGCCTATTATTACATATTCTACACTTTCCAAATTACTAATATTATCTAATGGGTTTTTTGACAGCAAAATGTAATCTGTTTGTTTTGTTTTCTTGTTCCAAAATAAATCTGCATTTACAGTTATCATTTTTATCAACTCCTCATTTGTAAACCCTGCTTTTTGTATTAATCTCAGTTCGTCTATTAAACTAAAGCCTGGTGTTTGGTAAGGTTCTTCTGCATCAGAGCCTACTATTATTTTTACGCTTTTAGCATGCATTTTAGCAAGTATTGATAACTTTTTTGAAATATCACTGTTTGCATAGTCTGAATAATATTTTAAATTTTTACCAAATTGTTTGGTTGCGTTTTCATAAGTGGTATCCCAAGTATTGGCATATAATTTCTTTCCTATTTCATATCCTGCTCTGTAATTAAATGAATCTTTATTTGCCCCGTGGTAAGCCATGGTTACCCAATCCAATGTAGGACAAACAAACACATTATTTTTAACTGCTAAATCTATTAAAGAATCTAAATCTTCGGGTGTTTTTGCTTTATCAAAATAACCTAAATGCTCTATTGATTTATAACCACTTGCTAGTAATTTTTTTGCAGGTATTTTTCCTAAGGAGTGCCCACAAACCATTATGTTGTTAACTTTTGCTTCCGCCATTATCGCTTCAAAAAATACTTCGTTTTTTACGCCAAATACTTTTATAAAATCGTACCCTTTTGGTTTTAGAGATTTTATAATTATAGGTATTGAATCTATTTTGTAGGTTTCATCTCCAAAAAAATTGTAAGATATTTTCATGGCAGGAATATTTTTTGCCTTTCTAGAAAAAGCCACTGTTTCCTTTGTGCTTTTCATAATCCGACAATTTGTTATACCTGCTGCGGTTTGCAATTGAAAAAAACGTTCTGCATTTTGCTCAGGAAAATGCACATGCATATCATATAAAGCTGCCATAAAATATTTTCCTGTTCCATCTATTTGTTTTTTTGGTGCAGGTATTTTAAACATTTTATTGGTAATCTCTGCTATGCCATTTTTAACATATACATTGGTTGAAGGAGCAATTTTGCCTGTGTTTGCATCTATAAAGTTTACATTGTTTATTACCAAATCGTAATTGTTTTTTTGTGCAAATGTGCAGATTGTAAAAGAAAAGGCTACAGCAGTAAATAAAATTCTCATATTTGAAATTATTTTTTGTAAATATAGGTAAGCAATTATTGTATGAGTAATTTTACAAAGAAAAATGGATAAGTGGTATTTAACATAGAGTTTAAGAATTATTTGCTAACATATTTAGGAAAATTGTGGAAAATGTATTGAAGAAAAGAATGAGGGGTGTGATATATTCGCAAGGCTAAGATCCACCTATCCTCCCCGCAAGGGAGGGAAACATAAAAGATTAAGTAACTAGTAAAATAGAATATCATATGTTTAAGATTGAGCAAAAAAAATGATGAATAAAGGTATAATGATGAATGGAGTCCTTCGATATCTCTGGATAAACTTGCCAATGAAGATGAACATTGCTGCTGTCTTTGCTGGTTAAGAAAAAGATATGAGACAAAAGATATGAGACACAAGATATGAGACAAAAGATATGAGACAAAAAAAGTAGGTTCAATTATTAAAGACAAATCTTGATACTCAATACCCAATACTAACATGGAAAAAATAGAGGTAAAATACGACGAGGATAATATACGAAGCCTCGACTGGAAGGAGCATATTCGTTTGCGCCCAGGTATGTATATTGGTAAATTGGGCGACGGAAGTAGTCCAGATGATGGCGTTTATGTATTGCTAAAAGAAGTAATTGATAACTGCATTGATGAGCATGCAATGGGTTACGGTAAGCATGTGGACGTAACGATTGCCAATAAAACCCTTACAGTACGGGACTATGGGCGTGGGATTCCACTTGGGAAAGTTGTAGATGTGGTGAGCAAAATGAATACGGGTGCGAAGTATGATAGTAAGGCATTTCAAAAAAGTGTTGGGCTAAATGGTGTAGGTACAAAAGCGGTGAATGCGCTAAGCAATCATTTTAAAGTAACGGCTTACAGAGAGGGGAGAGAGAAAACTGCAGAGTTTGAAAGAGGTGTGTTGGTAAAAGATAGTAAGGAAACGGCAAGCAAAGAAGAGAATGGAACGTTTGTAGAATTTACGCCGGATGATTCTATTTTTAAGAATTTTCATTTTGTACAAGAGTATTTGGATAATCAGTTTTGGAACTATTGTTTTTTAAATGCTGGGCTGGTGATGAACCTTAATGGCAAACGTTATGTAAGCAAAAATGGCTTGTTGGATTTGTTGCAACGAAAAACAAATGCAGATGAAATTCGTTATCCAATTATACATTTAAAAGGAGAAGATATAGAAGTAGCCATAACGCATGAAAATGGCTATGGCGAAGAGTATTACAGTTTTGTAAATGGGCAATTTACTACGCAAGGCGGCACGCATTTGGCTGCGTTTAGAGAAGGGTATGTGCGTACGATTAGAGAATATTTTAAGAAAGATTATGATGCATCGGACATACGAGGGAGTATATGTGCGGCGGTGAGTGTACGTGTGCAGGAGCCTGTGTTTGAGAGCCAAACAAAAACAAAATTGGGTTCTCAGTCTGTAAGCGAAGGAGGTGCAAGTATGAAGAATTTTATCTATGATTTTTTGCATAAAGAACTAGATAATTATTTGCACAGAACACCTGCTGCTGCCGAGGCTTTGCGCAAGCGTATTGAACAAAATGAAAGAGAGCGTAAAGAATTAGCAGGTATAAAAAAACTTGCAAATGAGCGTGCAAAAAAAGCCAACTTGCACAATAAAAAATTGAGGGATTGTAAGTTTCACTATAATGACGAAGCTACTGGTAAAGACAAAGACACCGTTTTAGAAAAACAAAAGGAGAGTACTATTTTTATTACCGAGGGTGATAGTGCTAGCGGTAGCATTACAAAATCTAGAAATGTAAATACACAAGCTGTGTTTAGTTTGCGTGGTAAGCCGCTAAATTGTTTTGGGCTTACTAAAAAAATTGTGTACGAAAATGAGGAATTTAATTTGCTGCAACATGCGTTGAATATTGAGGAAGGCTATGAAGGATTACGATACAATAATATAATTGTAGCTACCGATGCCGATGTAGATGGGTTGCATATTCGCTTGTTGTTGATGACTTTCTTTTTACAATTTTTCCCTGACTTGGTGAAGAATGGACATGTATATATTTTAGAAACGCCATTGTTTAGAGTGAGAGATAAAAAGGAAACGATTTATTGCTACGATGAAACGGAGAAACAGGCGGCAGTGAAAAAGATTGGCTCAAAGCCCGAGATTACAAGGTTTAAAGGGTTGGGAGAAATTAGTCCAGATGAATTTGCACGTTTTATAGGAGTAAACATGCGCTTGCAACCACTTATAATGGAGCAAGGTGAACATATGCAAAATTTGCTTGAATATTACATGGGAAAAAACACACCAAGCAGGCAAGAATTTATTATTGATAATTTGCAGGTGGAGATAGACGATGCGGTAGAAATTGAACACTGATTTTTATGTTTTATTGAGGTTAACGCAGGTATTAATAAATCATAAAAAATCATTTTAATCATAAAAATCTGCGTTCTAAAAACAATGTTTGAATTTCACAACGATAGAAAAAGATATTTTGATATACAAGTAATAAATGCTGCAAAGTATGTGATACCTTTTATAGAAGAAAAATTTAAAATAACCGCAGGTATGCGTGTAATTGAAATAGGCTGTGGTGAGGGAGGGGTGCTTAAAGCCTTTATTGACAAAGGCTGCCAAGGGGTAGGTGTAGAAATGTTTGAGCCAAAATTGGAGAATGCCCGTAATTGGATGTCGGCGGAATTAGCAGCTAATAAAGTAATATTTTTTTCAAAAGATATATATAAAACAACAGTTGAAGAACTTGGAGGAGCGTTTGATATAATAGTTTTGAAAGACGTAATAGAGCATATACATGACCAAGAAAAAATAATGGCTTATATGCAAACTTTGCTTACTTCAAATGGCGTTATCTTTTTTGGGTTTCCACCATGGCAAATGCCTTATGGAGGGCACCAACAAATTTGTCAAGGAAAATGGATGTCAAAAATTCCTTACTATCATTTACTACCAATGCCTATATACAAATGGTTATTAAAAGTAAATGGCGAGGGTGTGGATGTTTTGGCAGAAATAAAAGAAACAGGTATATCTATTGAAAGATTTGAAAAAATTGTAAATAAAACAAACTATTTAATTTTAAACGATACACATTTTTTAATAAATCCGATTTATGAATACAAATTTGGTATGAAGCCAAGAAAACAATTTGCATTTATAAAAGCAATACCATGGATGAGGAATTTTTTAAC